>NZ_SJPV01000017.1:0-122424 GCF_007860135.1 Novipirellula artificiosorum | reverse complement strand
GTTTGGTTTGCCGCCTCACGGAAAAAATACAACCACTGCTCGATCGGATCGATGATAGGCTTATTATCGCCTGGAATCACGTACTTGCAAAACGACAACAACGGTCTTATGACCATCGACTGCGCCACTACATCCACGATTCGGGAGACCTGCTGACAGCTAAGAAACTGGGCGTTCCCCGTTCGACCATTCATGGCTGGCGCCACCATAACTGTGGACCAGTCGTTTCGCACGTCCAGTCATCGGAAACCGAAAGTTTGACCACCGAGATCGCGCGACTGAAACGGCAGAACGAAGTTCTGCGAGCTTGGTTGCGAGTGGCATTGGTCCTGTTCAAACTAACCGCGTTTTCGTTTGAGCGACAGAGACTGCCTGATGGAAAGAACAAGTCGCGGCTTCTGCGTGCAATTGATCGATTCAGCAAAGCGATTCCACTGACACGAATTCTCCAAACCATCGGGCTTTCACCATCCCGTTATCACGCATGGCGAAATCGGAATCCTTGCGAGTTGACCGATTATTCATCGTGTCCCAAAAGCCACCCGACACAAACAAGCGTCAACGGAAATCGCAACCATCCGAGAGATGGCAACGTCGGACGACTACCGACACGTTCCCACGAGTACACTGTCTCGATTGGCCCAACGATTAGGAAAGGTCTATGCTTCAACCAGCACTTGGTACCGGCTCATGCGTCAGTACAATTGGCGGCGTCCTCGGAAACGAGTGCATCCGCTAAAGCCGAAGATTGGAATCCGAGCCGCATCGCCGAACGAGCTTTGGCACGTTGATGCGACTTTGCTTCGATTGCTTGACGGAAGCAAGATCTACCTACATGCCGACTGACGGTCAAGTCGAGCACGGCTGCCCGCAGTTTTCCCGAGATCCGCCCTCCGCGCCGAGAACTCGAACAAAAAGTCCAGAATGTTTCGACAAACAGCAGGGCCAATCCTCACGGGTCGCAATGCGTTTCAGCACTTTATTCAACCTACGAGTTTAGGTTTCTTTGTTTTTCTTGGTTTCGTCGACACGACACTGAACTGCACTCCCGCGTCCTTTTGCAAGAACCGAGTAACACTGAACAGATTCTTGACGTTTGGATTCCCGCAGCTACTTAGCATTCGCATGAGACTCTTCGGGTCCTTGTCGACCGCCTTGCCGACACGCTCAAAGCCGACAGTAGCATTGATGTAGTCACGGAGCATTACCTTCGCTACATCAACATCCCCGCATACGATTGCTTCCAATGCCTCAGTCAAAAGCTCATCGCGAAACTCAGGATCTCGATCGGCACGATCTTTGACGGTCTCTTTAAAATCTCGAGTTAATGCCATTATCTGTTCCTCCTCGGTTTCTTCTTTAACTGCGGCTTCGACTTGACCGACACGGCTGCCTTCTTAATCTTCGCCTTCCGATGCTTGTAATCCTTCCAGTATTGCTTGGCCTGGTCGATATCCGACTGCTGCTGGGATTTCGTTCCTCCACAAAAAAGCAGAACGAAGTCCTCACCATCTTTCGCATAGTAAAAACGGTAGCCCTTTTCGAAATTTATGCGACGTTCCCAAACGCCGCCCCCTACCGATTTGTGATCGCCGAAGTTGCCTAATTCCATCCTCGTGGCAGCCGAAGTCACCTTCGCCGCAGCCTTTGCTCCGAGTGAATCAAACCACTCGGCGAAAGGCACTCTGCCGCCTTCGGTCTCGTATTGCGTTACTTTGGCCATCACTACATGGTAACACCTATGTTACCTTCGTCAAGTCTGCTTGAGAAAATTGAGCACGATATTCCAATTTACAGCTTCGTCCGGTCAAAAAGCTCAGCCGATCATTAGAGACCGCGAAAACCGGCATTTAAAGCGCCTGACATCCGTGGATCTCAGCGAACCGGACGTCAGTAATCTTCTCGCAACCGTTCTCACCCGAACGGCCACAAACTCTGATCGCTCAGAAGCTTGTCAATGCTGGTTTACATTTCGCCTCACACCAATGATCGTCTCGGATTTGCCGGACTACCGAGACGCCGATGAAATTCATTCTGCAACCGTGGCAGTTGATGCTGATCGTTCTTGCCAGTTGGGTCAATCGACAACAACAAGAAGTCATTGAGTACCTTCGCACCGAAAATACAGTTCTCAAAGAGAAATTCGGCAAGAAGCGAATCCTGCTGGCTGATGATCAGCGGCGTCGATTGGCAGTCAAAGGCACAATCCTCGGACGCAAAACACTTGAGCAGTTTGGGACTCTGTTCACACCGGACACGATCCTGCGTTGGCATCGACAATTGGTTGCCAATAAGTGGGACTACTCCGATCGCAAAGAGAAGAAATGTGGCCGGCCAAGGGTGCGCCAAGTGATCGTTGATTTGACCGTGGAGTTCGCGAAAGAGAATCCGACCTGGGGCTACGATCGAATCAGCGGTGCATTGTCGAACCTTGGCTACAACATCTGCGACTCCACCATTGGCAACATCCTCAAATCCCGCGGCATTGAACCGGCACCGACACGCCGGCGTACAGGATCCTGGGAAACATTCCTCAAGGCGCACTGGGACGTGATGGCTGCGATTGACTTCACCACCGTGGAAGTCTGGACAAAGAGTGGCCTGACGACGTTCTATCTGCTCTTTGTCATGGAGCTGAAAACACGCCGTGTCGACTTCGCGGGCTGCACCACGAATCCGAACGAGGCGTGGATGAAAACAATTGCCCTCGAACTGACTAACCATGAGGACGGTTTTCTCAAGGACAAAAGGTACATAATCATGGACCGCGATGCAACACTCCGATTTCAAAACAATCGGTTTGATGTCTGCTGCGCGATGCGACCGTTTTGACGCGATTTTTCAACGGCACCGCTGAATTTGAGCTCGATCTCGATCCAGAATTCAACCTTATATGGCAAACCAACCTCGGATTTCACCGACCTAAATGCTCGTTCGACTTTTTTGACCCCACACGGGCGACCCGACTGATATCCTCGATTTAGACACCGTCGAATCGTCAATAAGCGTGCCGGACAGCGGAGTGTTGACCGCGCCGCTGGACAACTTAGAGAGCAACATGGCGTACATGGTGTTTGCGTCACTGGCTTGGACGTTGAAAACATGGAGCGGAATGTTGATCCGGGTCAAAGGCAACGAAGGTCAGCGGCGAGTCCGTCGAGAAGCACGCAACCGCATCGTTCGGATGGAATTCTGGACGTACTTGAACTCGCTGATGCTCCTTCCTGCACAGGTCATTCGTTCATCGCGTCGGCGAATATTCCGATTATTAACGTATCGACCCACGGTCGACTTGCTGATGACGATGCATGACCACATTCGTCAGCCGTTACGCTGTTGAAGAACGAATCATCGAAGCCGAAGTCTGGATGCTTCGGTCCGCCGCGGCGCCCAACCAAAAAGAATACGAACGATGCGAACAACCACGACGAACAGACGACAAGCCAGGCCACCGGTCCGCCACGATTGTCCTACGCAGCGGCCCATTGGCCCGATGAGGCCACGTGGCAACCACCGTTGGAGGACTTGCATGACAGATTGGCGCGAGGTGGTCGAGCAGCATGGACAGATCGTCTGGCAGACGGCCTACCGACATGTGGGGGTGTTGCTCAATCGTGCTCGCACACGGTTGCGGCAACTGTTGAATGAATTCGTGACGTCCGAAGACACGAAACAGGGGAACTCGCCGTGAACAGGCACAAGAATTCCAGTCGCGATGGCCTGTTAGAACGGGCCACCGAGGCCCTGCGGCAGACGCCGATTTCCGCCAACGCGCCAGCCGATCTGGTTTCCAGCGTTGTGTTGCGTCTCGACAGCGAGGAAGCTGCCGCCGACATGGTTGAACCCCAATCACTTTTTGAGAGGATCCAGGCAATGCAACCCCTAACAAAATTCGTGTTGGTCGCCAGTTTGTTTCTAGTGTTTTGCGGGCTGTTTTCCCTCCTCTCGCCACGCAGCCTAGCTTACGCTTTGGAAGAAGTCGCCGCGGCGATCGTCCTTAAAATGGAGAACGCTCCCGAAGATCGACCAGTCAATGGATCGTTCGAGCTGCTTCGTCAGCGTGTTCGAAACGCGCAGGACGATCCCGGCAAGGGTTCGCTTGCGTTAGGCGAGAAGCGAGTGGCACTATCAAGGAGGAAGCGTGAAGCTTGACGACGCCCAGACCGTCATCTTCTGGTACAGCCCTCAAGACAGCGATACCTACCAAGTTCTGTACGGCGACCTGCGAGTGGAGAAGGGTGTCGCCGAAGCTGACCTGCCGACGAAAAGGGGCAGGGAGTAGCCAGTCTGTTTTGATACCAGATCGAAATCAAGCCGCCATTTCTTGCCGCCGACCCTAATTGGCCGCATCCGTCGCCCTACATCCAGAACCTCCTGATGATGCGAAGGACGAAGTTGCACTTCCGGATGTCAATCTCCTGAGCCTATCTCAATCGATCGCGGGCGTTGTCTTCTTGTGTGCAGCCAAGCGATCGATGCCATCGCGATAGATCCGCAGCAAGCTGGCTTCCGGCTTCGCGGTAACCAGCAAGACCGTCGTTTTTTCTTCAAACGAAGTTTTCTCCGCGATGGTCTGATCGGCATCTTGATTCAGCGTCTGACCAAAAACTTTGGGCTCATCCGACGGAAGCGCGCGGAACCCAGACTCGAGGTTTTTTGGAGGTATGGCTCCGGTGTCCAATGATCTCTTAGAAAAGAGTCCCCGACGGTCGGTCGTCCGCCGGGAACCGGTAGCACCCTTGGCGCACCGTCGACCGGGATATCCCTTGTCAAGTTGCACCTCTGCAGAGCTCGACTCCGTTTCTCCCGGCAACTGCACGATAACAAGTGAAAATAGCTCCTGCCCGCAATCATGGGACACCGGAGAGATGCCTCGAAAACCTCCTGCGCACGCTTCCGCCGGATGAGCCAAACTTTGACGGCCCAATCATTCTTCAAAGCCTCGTCGCGAAAGATATCGCAGGGCTGTTGATGCGCCCTATGTGCAATCCCCTTGCAACGTTTCTCGAACTGCTTGGGCTCACCATCTAAAACTGCGGCAACTGTGATGTGCATGGGCGTGGGCGTGGACTAGCGAAAAGAGATACGGGCTGCTGAGCGTGAGAGGCAATCCGAACTCGCGCGACTACCTAAGCCCGGAGATTGTACCCTTCCCGCAGCCAGCTATCCATCAACCGCACCATGCAAGCGGCACGTGAAACAAATCTAATCTCGATCCATTTCTTGGTTCAGACCTAAGCATGATCGCTGCTCTGTTGCGATTCTGGATAGACAGGCGATCGTTGAAGTATTCGGACGGGAAGAAGTTGCGAAGTGGCGTTTCCGCGTTGGAACCGAACCCGATTTGAATCCAGGCCACTGGACGGGCACGAATGGCACCTAATCCGCAGCAAGGCGTTGCTGTGCTGGGACTTAGCATCGATTGACAGCAAGGGGCTTCACTTGCGATGAGTTCGGATATCTAACCTCCCGAACACGCCAAGCAAGGAAGCCCCCCGTGTGTCACGTTCCCTTTGATTCGTTTCGCAGTCGAGTCCATCACGCCCGCCAATGTGGCGATCTGTACTTTGCCTCGCTGATCACTAAAGAGACTATTGAGTCGGCCTATGGGAAGGCAACATCGATTCTCAGATCGGCTCGAGTTTATAAGACTTCGGTGACGCTCTGGGTGTTCCTGTCTCAGGTGATGAGCATCCATCGCGGCTGTTTGTCGGCGGTCGTCATGGACATGGCGATGGGACGTTACAAGGGGAAGCTTACTCACGAGGTCAGTCTGTTCAGACAGATCGATGAAATCATTCACTCGATTCAATTGGACAGGCCACCACGTCCGGAGTGGATGAGCCAGCAACGAGCCCCGTCGTAGAACTGCAAGAATCGGAGACCTTTGGCGGCAGGTGAATCGAGGTTCGGAATTTCAATTTCTCCCTCGTAACACCCGAACTCTGAATCCCGCCATGTCATCAGTAAGATTCACGATGATATTGGGACGTTCAGCCGCTTGTAGAACGGTACAGAGGCACAAAAACGCGAAAGCAGCCGAGATGGCTGGCCCAATGTTGCCTAGCAACTTCGTCCTTCAAGGTCTCTATGTGTTTGGAGGCAACGTCTGGGACACAAGGTGCATTGTTTTGCAAGCGAGTAAAGAGCGGCAGGGCGAATCACTTATCATCCTAGTGAAGTCCACTACAATTTGAGGAACGGATTGCACTGGTAGGAAGTGGTTGGGGGATTGCGGTAACGCTGCAAATTATCGAAAATTCATAGTCTCCAGCCGACATGGAATTGTCTTCCTTGTTGTTCGTTTTCTTGTGACTTGATCGCGACGCTGAAAGGCTGCGTTTCCTCCGTGCAAGTCAAGTCCACTCACTGGAGTGCTTTGTGGTTTGGCGATTCGATGTTCACCCAATGCATTGTTGCCTGGCGAATCTGCTGGCGTTTTCGATGGGAGTTGTGTTTGATCTGAGACAGAAACGCATAGTGATTTTGCCTTAAGATAACGGAACACACTTGTTCTTACGAGTTTAGCATGAAGCCCAAACGTGACGTCGCCGTTCTGATCGAGACCTCTCGCGAATACGGGCGTGGTCTACTCCGAGGCGTCGCTCGGTTTAACCGTGAAGCAACCAATTGGTCAATCTATTTTAAGCAGCAGGATTTGGGGGCTCCGTTGCCGGACTGGTTTAAGACTTGGCGCGGCGATGGAATTCTTGCCAGAGTGACCGATCGCAAGATGGGACGGGCGATTCTCAAGACGGGAATTCCTTTGATCGATCTTCGTGGAGCTGCGGGGCCGTTGGGAGTGCCCTCGTTCGGGATCGAGAATACGAGCGTGGCGCGAGCAGCACTCGATCATTTGGTTGATTGTGGGCTAAAACAGTTTGCGTTCGTTGGCGAACCGACCGGACGCTATCTCTACGATGACCTGCGTCGAAATGCGTTCGTCTCGCTCGTCCAGCAGCACGGTTCAACGTGCCACGTGTTTAAGAAGACCGACGCAGCCAAGGAAAACGACTGGAAATCTCAGCAACAAGAACTGGCGAATTGGTTGGTCGATCTGCCAAAACCAATTGGTGTGATGTGTTGCCACGATGATCGCGGGCGACAAGTGCTCGATGCATGCCAGCGAGCCAATTTATTGGTTCCCGATCAGGTCGCGGTGATCGGCGTTGATAATGATGAGTTTCTTTGCCAGCTATCAGATCCTGCGTTAACCAGTGTGAACATCGATGCAGAGCGGATTGGTTTCGAGGCCGCTGTCCAACTCGACCGACTGATGAACGATCAAACGAAACTCAGCCAGCCGGTGTGGTTTGAAGCAACCGGAGTCGTCGCGAGACAATCGACCGATATCATTGCTTGTGACGACCCAATCATCGCGAAAGCCATTCGGCTGATTCGACAACAGGCGTGCAACCAATTGACGGTGGATGACGTGGAAAAACACTTGCCCATTTCACGCTCGCTGCTGAATCGTCGGTTTAAGGAGATTGTTGGACGGACGCCAAAGCAAGAGATTGTGCGGCTGCAAATGCAGCGAGCGATTGAGTTATTGCAGCAATCCTCGGCTTCGATCGAAAGCATCTCCGAGCAATGTGGGTTCAACGAAGCGTGGTATTTCATCTCCATCTTCCGGAAGCATTTTGGCATCACGCCAGCCAAGTATCGTGGGCACCGCTCCTGAAATACCAAAAGGTTGCATGCAAACACAATTTTCTGGGTTGCCTCCCTGCCATGCAGTTGGTATGCTTCTCTTTATCGGCCGCGGTATCTCATGGGAGACCTTGTTTTTCGAGCGAAGCTGGCTTTGGCCAATTGAAGTCGTGGAATCTTCCTGATTGGGAGCGGTGGGATGTCCAATTGCGCGGGGCATGCATTTCGCGCATCTCACCGCGACCGGTCATGGAGATGGGAACCTAGCAACTTGGAGCCACTTTGTCGGGGCGATCGCGGGACGGCCCACCCCGTCCCAGATTCGGAATCCGCTTGGCGAGCCGATCGCGAGCAATACGAATGACTTTGATTGTGCCGTCGCCAAGGTCAATCTCGATTGCGAGTTGGTTCACCTGGACGAAAACTGGGGACGTCTCAAAGCGATGAAGGCGAAGTACGGAGTCAGGGTGAAGATCACGGATCCAGGATTGCTGGGGCCCGTACTGATCGCAAGCGAACACGAAACGATTAGTATCGATTCGATGATCGAGGAGTTTGACCTTGAGCGACTGGATGACTACATGGCCCGTTCGCGCGCTCACCGTCTTCAACCTGGAAAGATGGCCCCATGAATCGCCGTACCTAGTGGACCGTCAAGGTTAAGACTGCGAGTTGGGACGTAGTGGACTTCGCCAGAAGTCCCTTAGAACATTTGAGTTACGGATTTCTGGCGAAATCCACTACCCTAAAATTCAATGCTGACGGTCCATGAGTCAGAGGACATGCTATGAGAATCGATTTCGGCATCTACTTGCTGGTGCTAACCACCTTTGCGATACCCACGAACATGCGAATTCACGCTGACGAACCCGAGTCGCATCATCCCGAAACGCTTCGACTCGGAATCATCGGGCTCGATACGTCTCACGCAACCGCGTTCACCCAAGAATTCAACCGAGACGAGGCCAGCGACCCGGCTTTGGTCGGACTTCGTGTTGTGGCTGCCTATCCGCACGGTAGCCCCGATATTGAATCGAGTACGAGCCGCATCCCTAAATTGACCGCGGAGATGGAAGCGTTGGGAGTCGAGATCACCGAGTCGATTGCGGACCTGCTAACCAAAGTCGATTGTGTGTTACTTGAAACCAACGACGGTCGGATCCACTTTGAACAAGCTTTGGAGGTGTTTCGGGCGGGGAAACCGGTTTTCATTGACAAGCCGATCGGATCGAATCTTGCGGAAGCCCTCGCGATTTTCCGGGCTGCCGAACACTACAAAACACCGATGTTCAGTAGCTCGTCACTTCGTTTCAGCAGCGCGGTACAGCGGGTTCGCGCCGGCGACGAGGGTCCTGTTCTGGGATGTAGCAGTTACAGTCCCTGCTCACTCGAGAAGACGCATGTGGATTTGTTTTGGTACGGAATTCATGGAGTGGAGCTGCTCTACACGTGCATGGGAACCGGCTGTGTCAGCGTTAGTCATACTTCGTCGAATGACTTCGAGTTTTCGGTAGGTCGGTGGGCGGACGGACGGATTGGAACGTTCCGTGGAATTCGCTCAGGAAAAACCGGCTACGGTGGAACCGCTTTTTGCAGTCAAGGTATCCAGTCGATTGGGCCTTATGAAGGTTACAAGCCGCTGGTGATCGAGATTGGCAGATTCTTCCGATCCCTTCGGTCGCCGATCGAGCCAACCGAAACGATCGAGCTGTACGCATTCATGCAAGCGGCAATGCTCAGCAAACAACGTGGTGGCAATCCGGTTCACCTTGCCGAAGTGATGGCGGATGCGGATGCCGAAGCGAGCGTTATCTTGTCAGGGAGGCTGGGACCGTGATCACCGACTTGAATCTCCCCGAAATTGTTGAAAGCGAATCGCAACTCGATGCACTTCTTACTCGGCCATCCGATGCGCTGGTAGACTTTATTGCCAATCGAGAAGGCGACCTGATCATACTCGGGATTGCTGGAAAGATGGGAGTCAGTCTCGGGCACTTGGCCGTCAGGGCCATCGAGAGGGCCGGTGTTCGAAAAACGGTTTACGGAGTTGCGAGATTCTCGCGTCCCGAATCACAGGAACAACTCGAATCGATCGGCGTCAAGACAATCCAGTGCGATCTGTTGAATCGTGCGGCGGTCGCCCAACTTCCACAGATCAAAAACGTTCTCTTCATGGTGGGACGGAAATTCGGCACGGCGGGTGCCGCGTCATTGACATGGGCGATGAACACGATCGTACCCGCGAACGTCACCGAGCATTTCCGCCAATCAAGCATCGTTGCTTTTTCGACTGGCTGTGTTTACCCGTTAGTTCGCATTGGTAGCGCACCGAACGAGAGGGTCGCTCCGGAGCCCATCGGTGAGTATGCCCAATCCTGTTTGGGGCGTGAACGCGTGTTCGAGTATGGTAGTCGTGCCTACGGAACGCCCGTTTGCTTGTATCGCCTGAACTACTCGATCGATTTGCGATATGGGGTGCTGCACGACATTGCCGAGAAAATTCAGTGTGATGAACCCGTTGACCTTGGCGTGCCGGCGTTCAATGTGATCTGGCAAGGCGATGCCAACACGCAAGCGTTAATGTGCTTGGGCCATTGCTCGTCGCCAGCAAATATCCTGAATGTGACGGGACCGGAAACACTGACAACGAAAGATGTCGCAGAACAGTTAGGCCAATGGATGGGGATGCCTGTTCGGTTCACCGGAAAGCCCAGCGACTTGTCCTACTTGAGCGATAGTGCGAGAGCCACTGCATTGTTCGGCGCACCTTCCGTGGCGGCGGAACAACTCATCCGTTGGCAAGCCCACTGGAGCATGATGGGTGGGCGGTCACTCGGCAAACCAACGCACTTTACCGTTACCGACGGAAGCTACTAGTCCAATGCGAATCAGTGACCTGCCGGCGGTGATCCGAGCAAATGTCCGCAAAGGGATCGTCATTCCGGCTCAACCGTTAGCACTCGATGCAAATCGACGCTTCGATGCGAGATACCAAACGGCTTTGACCCGGTACTTTATCGATGCAGGTGCAGGTGGAATTGCTGTAGGCGTGCATTCAACACAGTTTGCGATTCGTGACCCAAAAATTGGACTGTTTGGGCCGGTACTCCGTTTGGTGTCAAATGTGATCGACGAATACGGAGCAGCCAAGGACCGAGACATTTTCAAGGTAGCCGGGGTCTGTGGACGAACCGAACAGGCGATCAAGGAAGCGTCCTATGCGGTGTCGCAGGGCTACCACGCCTGTCTGCTAAGTCTCGCCGCGTTAGCCAACGAAAGTATGGAAACCTTGCTAGAGCATAGTCGCGAGGTCGCCAAAGTGATGCCTGTGATCGGATTCTATCTGCAAACTGCCGTGGGGGGTCGCGCCTTGCCCTATCGATTCTGGCGTCAGTTCGCAGAAATCGAAAATGTGATCGCGATCAAGATGGCCCCCTTCAATCGCTATCAGACGCTTGACGTTGTCCGAGCCGTTTGTGATGCCGGGCGTGAGGACGACATCACACTTTACACCGGAAATGACGACAACATCATTGCGGACTTAATCACCGAGTATCGAATCGCAACCGATTGCGGACGGAAGCGAGTTCGTATTCGTGGAGGGTTGCTCGGCCATTGGTGCGTGTGGACTCAAACGGCCGTCCGGCTGCTTGATGAGATTCATGCGGGACTCGCATCCGGCGACGCCGTCCCGGCGGAATGGCTACGGCGGAATGTTGAAGTTACCGACTGCAACGCCGCCTTCTTCGATGCCGCGAATCACTTTGCTGGTTGCATCCCTGGTATACACGAAGTTCTGCGTCGGCAGGGTTTGTTACCAGGAACATGGTGCCTGGATCCCAACGAAGTCCTGTCCGCTGGACAATCGCAGGAGATCGATCGCGTGATCGCCGCCTATCCCCATTTGAACGATGATTCCTTCGTCCAAGAACACCTCGATGCGTGGTTGTCCTAGCTCGCGCAGCATTTCTACTTTTTTCGTAGCCTTTTGTATGCAATCAGCTTACACCGATAGAGTCAAAAGCAGACTGCGCACGTTGGAGTCGTAGGCTTTAGCCGATTGCGTGCTGGATCTTTGCTTGATCGGCTAAAGCCTACCACTCCAACGAATCATCCGGGCTAGCAGCCGACAAACGGCCAGCCCAACGGTTCGCGAGTGGGCTCAAGGTATCGAACGAGCCTTCTGACTGCCAACTTGCGATCGTCTTTCACTTTATGGCTGACGCCGACCGGCTTTGCGACAACAGCGCATCAAGCAGTTCATCGATTGCGACGGTTGCGAAACTCGATGCGTAGTCGGACATGGCGTAGGGCAGAATCAGGTGACCATTGTGAATGACAGCTCCGCAACTGTAGACCACATTTGGCACATAACCTTCTCGCTCGTTTTCATTTGGCGTCAACAAGGGCTCTTGCAAGCGACCGATGACCCGGGACGGATCATCGAGATCGAGCAAGATGGCACCAATCGTGTACTTGCGCATGGGGCCGACGCCATGCGTCAGGACCAACCACCCCTTATCGGTTTCGATAGGTGGGCCGCAATTGCCCATCTGAACAAACTCCCATGGATTGGTTGGACGGAGAACGATCTCTTTGTGGTGCCAAAAGTAAAGCATGTCGGAGTACATTAAGAAAAGATGCTCGCCGTCTTGGCGGGAAAGCATGGCGTAATGTCCGTTGATTTTGCGAGGAAATAGCGCCATCCCTTTATTCTCAATCGCCGGTCCGTTGAGCGTGTGCATTTTGAAACGAAGAAAATCTTTCGTCTCAAGCAACTGTGGCAGCACCATCTTGCCATCGTACGCGCTATACGTTGCGTAGTAACGCAAACTTCCATCGTCGTCCTGGAATTGGACAAAGCGAGCGTCCTCGATCCCGTTCGTTTCGGTGGGCCCGAAGGGAAAAATCAGTCGCTCGGACAGAACCTGATCGGGGGTGTACTGGATTTCATAATTGGATTTGGCAAGCATCACCACTTGTTGAACGAGCGGAGCAAGCTCGTTGTGGTGCATGCGATGATCGCGAAGGATTGTTTGCAACGAGTGTTCTAGTTGTTCGAGTGTGAAGTCATGGTCGAGCCGCGAGAAAGCCTCGTCGATGAACGGGCCCCCAAGCTCAAGTTCAATCATTTTTCGGCGAAAGAGCGACTTTTCATAGCTTGAATCGGGGACAAACTCGGGTGTCGTCACGAATTTCGCGGGTTCATCGACGACGATCTTAAGGTCTTGATCAATGGTAACGGTGCGGAATGTAATCGACGAAATGTGCCCTTCACCAACAGCTCGCACACTGAGCACAAACTGCGTTGTGAGTTCGGGAAGGCCAGATTGATCGGGGTGACGGACGAGCGAGGGATTGAACAACGCAGCGGATTCGAGTGCGTACTCTTGGGTGAAATAGGCTCCCATCAACAGACGACGACTTGGAGTCAACGGCGTGTCGGTCAACAAGTGCCCCCGCATGGCCCGGAACCGTCCTTCAAAAAAGTCCTTGGGACGTCTGTGTCTGCCATGGAATTCCGACATGACTTGATCAAGCAATGCGTTGACTTCCGCTTCGGTTAGCATCGACACGCGGCCAATCAGTCGCAAGATGCGGTCGTCGCCTTCGGGTTGAAAGGGACGTAGGACGACACGTCGCTTGTTCGGTGACAGGACGATTCCGGTTCGTTTAAGTTGCATGATGGCCGACTGCTGCGGCTTCCTTACGACGATGCGATGGGTTGCTGAAGGCTTTGGAATTCTGCGCTGCGGATGTGACTTGCGTTGATTGCAGTCGCTGCATCTCGGCAAGCGAAAGCAAGAATGCGAGCGTCGATTCCGCTCCCTGGTTTTCATTGACCCGATGTTCCATCAGCCCATCGAAGCATCCTCCGTTGGAAGTGTCATAGATCGGCTTTCCTAGATCATTTCGTCCCAAAAACCAGTCAAACGCCAAATGCGCTTGCTCGCACCAAAATGGGTCTTTGCTGACTGCATAGGCGTCGACCGCGGCGGACACCATCGAGTGAGCTTCAATGGGCTGTTGGTCGTAGACCGCGGTTCCGCCGACACGGCTGAATCCGTTCGAACCGATTGGCCGAAAGCGACCATCGGGCGAAAGTTGCTTTTCGCATAGCCAACGCAGAGAACTCATGCCAATCTCAACAGCTCTGGCGTGCTCGAATCGGCGCCCGCTGACGTTCAATGCGTGTGACAGTTTCGCATTGTTGTACGATGCGACATCCTCGAACCATGGCCAATCGTCGGTCGCCGTTCGGTCGTACAAGTCAACCAGCTTTTCGATCAGCCGGATGCTCATTTGCTCTGCCGTACGGTCGCCACCCAGTCGTTGAAGATACTCATCGATCCCGAGCAACGCGAGTGCCCAGGTACGCGGTGAAGTGGTTTGCTCGCAGGCGGGCAACGCCTTGTGAAACAATTCCATTGCCCAACCTTGAATCCCGCGCCGACGGGAACGGCCCACGCAGGTGCCCAGTGCCCACAACGCACGAGCTTGCGAGTCATCGGAGCCATCGGTTTCTAACCATCGACGATCAAAACTCATAAAGTTACGAAAACGCCCTGAGTCAGCATCGAACGCCATGTTCAAGAACGAAGCGTACTTCGATGCGAGTGCATCGACCTCCAATGAGTCCTTTCCCAATTCCTCTAGCAGTACCGTCAGGATCAGTGCCCGTGCATTGTCGTCCGTGCAATAGCCGTGGGTGTGGTCGGGAATCGAGTAGACGGCGTGCTGAATGATTCCGGTTGAGTCGGTCATCCGCATCAGATGCTCCAGGTTCATATGGGGAAGCGCCAGAGGCTTTTCCTCAAGGGTTCGGACGGCATGCGGCTTGACTTCGCTGCTTCGACTCTTCCTGGCATCGCGAAACGACTGTAGGTAGATTTCCGCTACCTGGTCCCAAGTCATGCTGCGGCCCATCTCGTAAGCATCGCTTCGCATCTGAAGCCGACTCGGCTCGTCCTTCAATAGACCGATTATTTCCTTCGCGATGGCTCCGGAATCCGCAAACGGTACGATCACACCTCGACCGTCTCCCAGCAATTCCTCAGCGTGCCAGTAGGGAGTCGAGATGACGGCTTGGCCAGAGCCGAACGCGTAGGCTAAGGTGCCCGACACCGCTTGTTCGACATTCAAATACGGCGTGATATAGAGGTCCGCCGCCCCGATAAACTGTGTCAATTCGTCGAGTTCAACAAAGCGGTCATAAAAACTAACGTGACGAGCGATGTTGAGCTCTTTCGCCATTCGTTCGAGACCGATGCGGTAGCGTTCACCTTCACTGCGCACCAGGCTAGGATGGGTCGCACCGAGTACCAAGTAGATGAAGTCTGGAAACTCCCTCGCAACTTTCGGGATCGCTTGTAAGACGTATTCGATTCCCTTGTTGGGGGAAAGCAGCCCGAACGTGAGTGCGACTTGCTTTTCAGCGATGCCAAACTGTTCCTTCAACTGTTTTTGGTCGATATCGGGTCCGTCGGGAATTCCATGCGCGATCAAATCGACCTTCTCTGCCGAAACTCCGTAGGTATCACAAAGTGTGTCGCGACTCCGCTGAGTCATCACGACCAGACGCGAAGAGA
This sequence comes from Novipirellula artificiosorum, assembly GCF_007860135.1. Lineage (NCBI taxonomy): Bacteria > Pseudomonadati > Planctomycetota > Planctomycetia > Pirellulales > Pirellulaceae > Novipirellula > Novipirellula artificiosorum. The sequence continues at coordinate 107,182 of NZ_SJPV01000017.1, read as the reverse complement.
GTTCAATCAATTGATCCATCACACCGCGTTGTACCGAATTCGGTTGCGACAACACCGTATGCAACGTTGATACAACCGGAATGCGGACATCTCGCAACAACGCCAGTAGGTGACTCCCGCCTGGCCCGCCGTAGATTCCAAATTCGTGCTGGAGCGAGATGACATCGACGTCGCTGAAGTTCAAAAAATCCGCCGCCCGGCGATAAGACTCGATCTCTTGTTCAACAATCTGAAATCGCACTTCCGATCGGTAGGCGTAGCCGCAATCAAGGTCATCGACAGGAACCACCAAGCATTCCGCCTCGGACGCCTGTGCGATAGCACAACGAAGGTCATGGGTAAACGTAGCGATGCCACACCTGCGAGGGAGGTAGTTGCCGACAAACGCAATTCTTTTGAAATCATCAATAGCCATTTGCTGGCCTCCAGAATGTGAAATGAGTTAGAACCTATTCGAAAAGGGGTCTGACCCTCTCTTGGTCTGAGCGCATCGGTAGCGAACTCCATTGGAAAACAACGAGTGTTTGAGCAATCGAAACGTCGGTCGACAAAGGGTCAGCCCCCTTTTCGGATAGATTCTTAGTTCCAATGCAGCGAGTCCAAGAGGGCTTGCTTTTTCATCGTGACAAACGCAATGCTTGTGTCGGCTGCGCCGTAATAGAGATCGATGCTCTCGCCGGCATCGATCATTGCGGTTGGAAAAACGACGTCTGGTACAAACCCGGTGGTTTCGTAACTCGTTGTTGGAAACAACAAGGGGGCAGAGGATCGGGTCAGCACACGGCTGGGATCATCACGGTCCAATAGCAGCAACCCCGCAGAATACACGCCTACTTGGCCCGCAGCAGTCTCGCTCGCGGGCCGGCTGCAACCGTGATATGCCAGCAACCATCCTTCATCAATCAGAATTGGCGGCGTACCGGCACCGATTCGATCGCCTTCCCAACAATGGCAACCCGCGACCAACGGCGCGTGGTCACCCCAATGAATCAAGTCGTCGGATCGGGCAAGCCAGATTTGCGGCGGGCTGAATCGCGAACTCGGATTTGGCCGGTGCAGGGCGTAGTACTGTCCATTGATCTTGCTTGGAAAAAGGACAACGTCCTTATTTTCGGGAGGAAAAATGATCCCATGTCGCTCAAGGGTCAGCATGTCGTCACTCGACGCGAGCACCGTCGCGACACCGGTTGGCGACACCGCAACATAGGTTATCCAGTACGTTTGATCAATTTGTGTGATCCGAGCATCTTCGATACCAAACGACTCGAGTGGCGAATTCGGTAGAAAACGTGAACCGAGTGACCATGGATCAGCGCTTCCACGCTTTCTGCGAAACACTTGCAAGTATGAGACCGAGGTTAAACGCAAGCATCCATCGACCTTGGTTTTCACGACACGAGAATCAATCGATTGCAATTCGGCGTTGGCAACCCAATCGACGGTAGAATCGCCACCGCTGGTCCATCGCGGCAATCCGGTGAATCCGCGTCGATCCTCAAGAGGTCGCTCTGCAATTCGTGCGAGCATCAACACATCGTCATCGATGTAAATTACGCCCGGATTGAAAACACCGATCACTTCGAAAACATCGTTTGTCGGTTTGATATCAGCAGGGCTGAGCAATCGCTTTTTGGTCAATTGCGAATTCATCGGCGGTCCTCCAAAAGGTTGCCCGACCATTCGAATGAGCGACGCGATGGCGACGACTCGGGCGTAAGCCGCAGCAATGGTTCGCGAATTTCAAGACCCCTTAGCGGGCAAGCAAAATCGACACCTCCCGCTTCCTGGACTAGTAGGTATTGGGTTTCCTAACCTCTACCTGCAATTGATCAATTACCCGCCGGATTCCCTGTACGCCGTTGACACAGCGAATGATCGGCCTGCGCTCGTGTTCTTGCTTGATGGTTCCTGTGACCGTAGCATCACCATCGCGAACAGTCGCACCAATTCGAGTCGAACCGGCACATTTTCGTACGATCATACGAAGCACGTTTTTTTCTAACGTCTTGTCAGGAACTTTGTTTCCAAGTGTCATGATCTAATCCAGTTAAGGGGAGACGAGGTCCGGCAAGGACTCTTCCAGATGATAGGCTTTTGACTGCTCATCTCGAGTCAGCCGGAACGAGACGGCTACATGCTTCGATTGATTGACCTGCGATTCCAAAACGGACTGCATCGTCGCCGCGTTCAGTTGCAACGCATTCGGGCCCGCCGCATCGACAACAATGAGCAAGATCGCATTGCGTGCGACCTCAAGCTGATTTCGCAAATAGCCTTTCACCAGTGGATAAGGCGTGAGCGCTAATTCAGATTGGCTGCAGAAGGCGTCATAGGGATGTTTGTCCGAAAATCCATAAATCGCAACACATTCCTGGCCGCTGCGGGGTGACACCAACGGTGGGCCAATGCGATGTTTTCCGTCGAGCAAAACGTAATGAGGAGTGTTAACCAACGGTGCGTCCATCATGTATCCTCAGTTCAGGATTCTTGTGACTGTGCTGTCCTGGTCGCGCACGCAGCTTGCGTAACTGTCCGGCACGGAATGCATCCGCAAGCGATGCTTGCACATCGACCTCTGCCATCACAAGCTGTGCCTGGCTTTCCGAGACCTTGGCTTTCATCTGCTGCTCTTTTGCGACAGCCTCGGCGCGACGAACCTCAGCATTCGCCCTTGCAATCCGGATGTCAGCATTCGCTTGGTCGGACTGAAGCCTCGCTCCGATGTTTTCTCCGACATCGATGTCGGCAATGTCGATGGACACGATGGCAAAGGCGGTGTTTGCATCCAACCCATGAGCCATCGCGTTTTTTGTTATTTGCGAGGGCATCTCAAGCACCTCCCTATGTGTCCGGGCCGATCCGATCGCGGTGATGATTCCTTGGCCAACCCGTGCAATGATGGTTTCTTCGGTCGCACCTCCGATCAATTGCTTCAAGTTCGTTCGGACCGTCACGCGCGCTCCCACAAGCAGTTCAATACCGTCCTTCGCGACGGCGCTGAGCATTTTCCTGCCATGACCGTCCTTGTCGGGACAATGGATCACTTGCGGAGAGACGCTGGTTTGAACGGCGTGCAGGACATCACGGCCTGCAAGGTCGATGGCCGCAGCTCGATCAAAATCGAGATCAATACCAGCACGGTGCGCTGCAATGATGGCTTTGACGACGTTCATGCAATCGCCGCCTGCGAGTACGTGGGCCTGCAACCGATCGGTACTCATTCCGCTTTCGCGATCAATCGGTAAGCCCGCCTGACGCACCATCACTTTTGCGGTGACAATCATCCGCTGATTGATACCCAGAAGACTCATCACAATCAGGCTCTTCATTGAGACATCCGCCCCAGACATGTATGCCTGAAACCAATACGATCCCCACTTCGCAAACATCGCGGCCAGTAGCAGGCCAATGAGGAATGCGATGATCGCGAAGCCAATCAGGAATTGTGGCGCGGTTAGCAGCCAAATGCTTGACATCCTATCCATTGCAACTGCCTTCAATCATGGCGGAAGCCTATTGGCTCACCGAGAGAACCAATGCTCTCGATGCAGCCTTCATTCGCCCAAGCTTGAGCGGAGTACAAAGCAAAGTCAGCTTTTGAGTCTGACAACATTTTGTTCTTGATCGCATCATGTGACAGCATGCTGCGAGAACTTTCTGAAACAAGTCGTGATAGCCTGTTATCGAATGAACGAGCCGGTTTCTTGTAACCGCCTTGTCACGCGTTTTGACTCCGTTTGCGGGAACCAATTTCTGCACATCGCTCTCGAACCGATCGATACGGCATCCCGGCGTTCAGCTCATATCGTTCAGCTCGAACAAACCAAAGCGAAAGGCCGCCCGAATTGTGAGACACCACTTTCGACGATCGTGGGGCACGTACGCCGAGTGATCCTTTTCGACCAGTCTTCTGCCAACCTCGGCTCTCCATGACGATCCGCACCAACACACCAACGGCTTGGCGAAAGCGATTGTTGCGACGTGTTTCTGCTCGCCCGAGAAACTGATTAATCTCTGGTTGGGCTTCCAATTCACGAACCACACCTGCCAAAGGTGCACGGTCGTGATGCAATTCCGCTTCCTCCATTCGTCGCTGTCGATCCGCGTCACTAAAGAAATGGAGGACCACGTCGAAAGGCTGTTTGGGATCGTTGACCACGTCCGAAAACGTTTTCCCTTGCGAATCGCTCAGAAACTCGGTCCTTGAAATCGTCCCCGCCATCGCATGCCTGTCGAAAAAGGTTGTTCTGGAGATACAAATAATGCACCTGCAAACATTGTAGGCTCCGCGGCAGATTAGGCAATGGAGAATCCATCAAGATTCGTCTTTGAATTAGCTCAAGCGATTGACCAATGGTTGTGCGAGACTTGGGAAATGGGTTAGCAACTCGCCAAAGGTTCGGCGGACGGCTTGGGAACGACAGGCGGTGGTGACCGTGCGGCAGAGTCGTAGTTTGGTGCGAAGCTGGTTGGTGAGCTGCCGCTGCCATGCTTGACCGATTAAAGCCGAATCGCCAGAAACGGAAATCAAATCGGCCGCCGCAATTCCACCAGCCAGCGCCCACGTCATCCCTTCGCCGGTAAACGGCTCGACATAGACGGCTGCATCGCCGATCGCCAACACAGGGCCGTTTCCGAACTGTCGTGTTCGCCGCAGTGGCGGCGTGGTGGAAACGACCGACGGGTCCTTCCACGTTGGCAGATCGAAACAGCTGCGTGAAAGAATTTGCTGCATTCGAATCAGCGGATTGCCTAAGAGGTTTGCCTGAGAACCGCTGCGAAGCGCGGCTGCAACGTCGACACGACCATCAGCAAGCCGGACCATTCCGACATAACCATCGTCATCACATGCCATGTAGATCGTATTGGGTTGTAACGTCGGATCCTCAATCGTGCAGGATACGCCAAACGGGCCATGGGGTTGTTCGGACCAGGGGAGAACCTTGCTCAATCCACCAGCCGACAATCCTGCCGCGACGACAACGATGTCAAATCGCCGCTGCGACACACTCGCCCTTCCCCTTAACTCAACGTCCACTCCGTCTGATTCGACTTGTCGCACCGTTCCACTCGTTTCCGTCATCACGATTGCACCCGCGTTTTGGGCCGCATTGAGCAACAGCGGGTCGAGGGCTTCTCGCGAGATGGCCAGTCCCGCTGGGATCGGAATTTCAACGCGTCGAGTGCCCAAGGAAGCAACCCATCGGTTTGTCGGCGTCCCCAAATCACGCACCGCGTCGGCGAGCGAAAGTCGGTCGAGTAGCCGCAATCCTGCAGCACCCAAGCAACAACCGCACGCTTTGCTGCGAGGGAACGCTAAACGTTCTACCAATTCCACGTGAATACCGTGGTGCGCTAATCGCAGTGCACAGGTGGAACCTGCTATGCCCCCACCAATCACGAGAACGCGGAATCGACAATTTGATGGGGTCGCTTTCGTGATCATCACTGGACCTTGATCCAATCCAAATGGGGACACGGTTGACATTCACTCCTGTGCAGCAGGCAACATCGCAAGGAATCGACAAGGAAAAACTCTCGCAACCTTGATGCGAAAGCCGACGGCCTGTTCCACAATCGCATGGAACTCGTTGATCGTGTAGGCGCCCTGAACACTCAATGCCGAATCGGTGTGAACGACTTTCGATCGAGTCACAAGCCTGGCGCCAACGCTGACCAGTGCGAGATTCAGTCGCGTACGCTCAAGATCGCAGATCATCACCCGTTCTTTGGCCGCTGCATGCATCGCCCGAACCAATTGAATTGCGTTAGGATCGTCTAAATGATGCAGAAATAGCGAATTCGTGATCACCTCAAAATCGGTCGGCAACGCTTCGCTTAGACAATCTTGTTGGATCGGCGAGATCGTCACGCCAGCCCTTTTCGCTCGCTTCAACTGCTCCTCGATCGCGACGCTGCTGATTTCGAGTGTCGATAGATCGAGCCGAAGTCCATCCTTCTTTGCCCGCAAGGCCCATGCGATTGGCAAATCCGCGGAGCCTGACGCAATATCCAAAACACGAAGTGTCGTTTGTTTGTTTTCGATGGCCAACTGCCGAATTCGCCGATAGATCACGCCAGCAATTCCAGATAAGCCATTCAAACGCGCAAGCCCATTGAGTGCATGCTGATGACTCGCCTGGGGCAGGTCATCTTGATCCATCAATTCAGGCTGGCGATTCCTGGGGAAAGTGCTTGACATCATTATCAGTTAATTCTTGGTCTGCGTTGGTTGGTCTAAGCTAATCGCTAGATCGCAACAATGCGGCTTCAATCGTCAACCCCGGACCGTATCCTAACATCACATACGGGCCAGCAATCTGTTTCCGCTGCAATTGCTTGAGCACAAACAAAACGGTCGGCGAGGACATATTGCCGTATTGTTTCAGAACATCACGCGATGCACTCAGGTCCTCCTGTTTGAGCTGCAATGCAGCTGCGGTCGCATCGAGTATTCGAGGCCCGCCCGGATGCACTGCCCAGCCACCAATATCACTCAAGCCGTAGCCCTGTTTTTCAAGCCACGGTGAAAGCCAATCAGGTAATGATTCTCGAATGATCTCGGGGACTCTCGGTGACAACGTCATCTCGTAGCCGTGATCCGAAATTCGCCAACTCATCATCGACTCCGTTCCAGGGACCACGAACGAACCCGACGCGACATGTTCGAGTTGTGGCGTCGAGTCAGGTTGCCGGTTTTTTGACGCAACAAATGCAGCAGCACCGTCGGCGAACAGTGCGTTCGAGACAATCCGTTCTGGATGCCAGCCGTACTGATGATGCAAACTACAAAGTTCGACTGCGCACGAGAGCACGCGATGGTTCGGATCGGCTTCGACAAAGGCGTTTGCAACACGAATCGCATTCATCGCACCGTGACATCCCATGAAGCCAATATGGGTGCGAGCGATATCGGGCGAGAGGCCTAGCTCTCGAACCAATGCAATGTCAAGGCCTGGAGCCGAAAAACCTGTGCAGGAAACCGTAATGAGATGAGTGATCGAATCGAGTTCCATGCCGCTCGCCACGATCGCTTTTCGTGACGCCGACACACCCAACTCTGATACGTAACGCTCGTAGGCCTGCATCCGAGTGGCCGTTGTAGGCCCGCGATCGTGACGATCATGGGCAAGGGTGTAAAAGGTTTGATTGATCGGATCCGCAGCCCCCCCGTTATGACTTCCGCTGGGCTCGAGGAGCACACTGTGCCGCCGCTGGACCGTTGTGCGGCGGTACAAAATCGGCAACAGACGCGATTGGGCTTCCGTCGGACTGCAGAATTCAGCTGCGAGCGTCGCAGAGTCTGTTTGGCTGATCGACACTTTCGGCGTCTGAGTGCCGAAGCCGTTATAATAGAAACTCATGCTTTTTGTCGTGCCGGTTGTTTGTCGTACCGGTTGTTACGAGAAGTGGTTGTTCGAATAGGTATGGGACGGATCTCTCGGATCAAAATACTTGCCGAGCGGCCCTAGCAAGATCGCAGGCAACCGAACCAAGTCGCCTACAAGTGCCGCAGCAAGCAGCACGACCATCATCCAAGCGAACCTCGCCATCGGAACAAAAGCGCAAAACGCGAAGAGCGCCAAACCTGCACCACAAACCAACGTTGTCTGGGCCATTGCACGACCACAATGCCCATGAGCCCGTAAAACCGACTCGCCTCGGCTGAGCCCAGCATCAAGCCTGCGATGAAGGAACGTGAGGAAGTGTAGCGTATCGTCAATGGCGACCCCCATCGCCACACTGGCGGTCATGATCGATCCAATATCAATCGGGTGTCCGATCCAGCCAAGCGGTCCGCATCGTGTCAGAGCGGGAAAATACGATGGGAATCATCGACAACAACCCCGGGGACAACCGTCAACAAGACCACCGCGGTCTGTCACACCTCTATTTGAAACTTGCCGCGAATTTGGCACTCGGGATCGGTGATTTGGAGTGCCTTTGCAGATGCTCAAACACTCGCTCGGGGCTCCTCAGAATGGGGCCGCCCCTACCGTCACGCCGTCGCTTCGACCCATTGCTTCGACCCATTGCAGGGTGCGGGCCGAAGCGACGGCGAGGCGGAAGGGGCTCAATCGAACCATTTTTCAAGAAAGGAAATGCATCGGGCTGGCAAAGTGATTATTGGTATTGGTGACTAAACCTTCCAGTAACCAAGTGCCAACTCGATGCAACTAAAGACTATCTTCAATCGCGTAACGAACTACAAGCCTTTTGTCGTCGATCATGTTCAATTCGCTGAAAATGATTCGACTCTGAGCATTGAATTAACGATGCGTCGAGTGAACTGTGCAACCTGTGATGTGAAGGTGATTGCCAAGAAGGTGCCTCACGCGATTCATATCCTGGACCGTTTTCACGTCATGCATCGGCAGGTAAGTTTCTTGATGCTTGGTGTACTCGCGCGATGAGAAGCAAAATCGATCCGATGAAGGATTTAGCAACGCCGCTCCGCAAGAAACGCGAATTGCTGCTGAACTGGTTTCGAGCCGGAGGAACGTTGTCATCCGGCGTTGTAGAAGGCTTTAACAACAAGCTAAAACGGATTACCAGAAAATCCTACGGTTTTCGCACCCAAGAAGCTTACGAAGCAGCGCTCTATCACAACCTTGGCGCGCTGCCTGAGCCAAAATTCACCCACAGATTCTTCTAAGGAAGCTTAAGTTATTGATTGAAAAAGACTTACAAGATTTACCCCTCCCGCTGCGCGGGCAGGGGTGGTTGGATACCTCGACACTGTGTTAGTCACAACTTAAATACCGGACGACCTCCGAAGCGGGGAGGTGACAGCAACGTAACTCCTCGTAATACCACGACTTATTAACTGAACGACTTGCCCTACGACTTGCATCCCAATTCTTAGCTGGGACAATGCACTGGCCGAAACATTCATGACTTCATCAAAACGTATCGCGACTAATTATCTTTGTTTGGTTCCCACCACAAGACTTCCCATGCACACCTTACGCGACCTGGTACTTCTACTGCTTTTCGTTTCCTCAATCACACCCGCGTTTGCGCGTGATCCGGAATCGCTGGACATCGTCAGCGACCAGTACCCACGGGCGTTCTTTTTTCGCGGCAGCGAAGGTGCTCACAGCACACACCTCTACCCGTCCTACGAATCATGGGAAGGGGTGTTCAACCGACTGCAGGGAATCATCGGTAAGTGTTTAGACGAAGAATGCCTTGGCCGCGAAGCTCGTAACCCGGAGTTCTTTACCCGCTTCAAACGCGAACACCCCGGCCAAGCGGTTCTGTTGCATTTCAACGGCAACGCCCGCGATCCGTTGTATGAAACCGAGAATTTTTTTCCCGGCCATTGGGTTTATGACGAAGCGACTTTGGTTCTCGGCGATGTGCCAGCGGAATCGGGCGAGTCGGTGATTCATGTCGCTGATGCCTCACGGTTCAAAATCAATACGGGTCGGTACCAGAACAGCAATGACGATATCGCACTGTTTGGTATCACCGCGGATGGAAAACATGATTGGAACCAGTGTGAACAGGTTCAACTAATCGACATCGACACAAAAGCAAATGCGATTCGAGTGCGCCGGGCGTGTTACGGGACCAAGCCCTTGGCGTTTTCGGCCAAGTCGGCTCGCGCTGCTGCTCATACCAGCGAAGGACCCTGGGGCAAGAACAATCATTTGATGTGGTACTACAACTATGCAACGCATTGCCCCCGAGATGCCGAGGGGAAGACGTGTGCAGATCGCATTGTGGATGATTTGGCTCGGTGGTTCGGGCCAGGCGGTAAGTTGGCCGCATTCGACGGACTGGAGTTTGACGTGTTGTTTAACCGCACGCACGGTGATACCGATGGCGACACAGTAGCCGACGACGCCATCATCGACGGCATCAATCAATATGGAATTGGTGTGGTAGAGTTTGCACGTCAGCTGCGAGAACGACTTGGAGACAATGTGATTCTGCAGGCTGACGGCGCGCTTGGTCCCAGTGGTTCGGCGAGCCAACGAGCTTGGCAGATCTTCAACGGGATTGAAAGCGAAGGCTGGCCAGATCTTCGAGACTGGGAATTCGATGATTGGTCCGGCGGTCTGAATCGCCACTTTTTCTGGCGTGACAACGCTCGCCCCCCCGTCTTCAACTACATCAACCACAAATGGGTCCAGAGCGTTCCGGGGCAACCTGGTGTGACCGAACATCCTCAGGTGCCGTTCTCAAGGCATCGACTGGCGTTCGCAGCGGCTCAGTTTTTCGATGCCGCCATCTGTTATTCCTACGCGCCGAAAAAAGATCCCGATGGGAAAATGGGCATTTGGGATGAGCTTTGCTGCGGCAACGAGAACAAATTGGCCTGGCTAGGTCGCCCGCTGGCGCCCGCCGTTCGCGTCGCGACCAGACATGAAGACTTACTCTCAGGCTCGGGGACGGGTCAGAGTCTGGCCCAACGCATCCAAGGCTCTGTTGAAACGAAAGCCACCCGCGATGGCGTTCAAGTCACCGCCGCAAAGGCGAATGAGGCCGACATCGAGTTTCACGTTGGCAATGTTCCAACCAGCGGAAGCGATTTGTTCGTTTCAGTCAAAATGAAAGCGGCTTCGATGAACGACTATCCGTCAGAAATGGCCCGCTTTGCCCAGGTCGGTGTATCGGGCGGCATGATGGATCTGTTGGCAAAAGAGCCAATTGAAACAGGCATGAAGATACGATCGGAGTTGCAAGAGCAGCCGCTTGATCGGCAAACCGGTGCCGGCGTGAGCCTTCGCAAGGCTGAACTAGACGGCCAATCGATGCCGGCTGTGTTTACCCATCCGCCCTACCGCGGTGCCAAGGGATACACGTATTGGACACAGGAAGCGACCATTCCGCCCCATAGCGAATTGCATTTTTCGATCGGCATGGGCGAATTGAGCCCGCAGCGTTCCGATGGTGTCATGTTTCAAGTCTTTGCCGCCGAGGTCCAGCCGAGTGGATTGGGTGAATATGTGCCCCTTTTTGAAGCGACAACCAACACGCACCAATGGTTACCGCAATCCGTGTCGCTTCAATCGTTGGGCGGGAAACGCGTTCGCTTCAAATTCGTTGCCGATTGTGGGCCGAAGGACAATACAACGACCGACCAAGCGTACTGGGGTGGCGTTCGAATTGTTAAGGAAAACACACATAGGAACAACGTGACCCCGTTCGCCCAGGCTATGACTTGGGTGAACGAAAAAACCTTCGAATCCGGATTCTATTTTCGTGATATTCGCTCGGCCGAAGTCGATCTTTCGTTCACGGTAGAAAGCAGCGAGCCGGTATGGATTGAATCGATAACGGCTCACGCACGTCCCGACGTCATCTACCGCATCTTTGAGCATGGCATCGTGCTGGCGAACCCCTCACGCAATCCGTACACCTTTGACTTAGACGCGATCAGCCCCGATAAAAGCTACCGACGCCTACAAGGCAGCGCGAACCAGGATAAAGAGACCAACAACGGTCAACCGGTCGCCGGTCGCGTCACTTTGGGCGAACGGGATGCATTGTTTTTGCAGCTTAATTAGTCATGGGCTACCTAGCTGGACTGCTAGCTGTCTCGGCGACAACCAGCTTTTGGATTTGCGAGCCGATTGGATCCAAACCGGTGAAGTACCAGTCTTTGGAATGGAGATCGCCTTCAAGAGATTTTTTGGACAAAACGCTCAGAAACAAGCCGTTATGATGGGCTCCGATTTTGGGACGGCCCACCTGCGGAACGGTGGGGGTCAACCGCCTTGACTCGATCGCTTTCGGGTCAATGATTGCTTCAGGCTTTCCCCACCCCGTGGCTGGCCTGGGCATTGTCGCTTTGAGGTAGTGCTATTGAATCTTCGTCGATTGATCGAGAGTCTCAAAGAAGAGTTGCCAGGTGCGGGAGACATCAATTTCGCTGACTCGCAACATGTTCCCGTACGTCCGATCCTTGTCGAATCCAAGGTTGCGTCGCAACAACGGCGCTGGAACGGTCTCCATTTTGCACAGCGATGGGTCCATCAACCAAGCGATATCGCCCATATCAAAAAAACCTTTTGTCGCTTTGGCAAACTCTGGCTTTTGATCTCGAAATTCATGCAGGAATTTTCCGGTGGCTCCCATCGGGGCAAGTCTCGATTTGGTTTCGTCGTAGGGAATCGTCAATTCGGTTCCGGTGTCGAACCAAACCAATGGCACACGGCTACTTAGCAGGGTTTGGACGGCAATGACATCGCCAACCACGTTGAATTGAACCGTGCGTTGGGGCCAGTATTGGGCGCACCGAGCATGAAAGATAACGCGAATGTTGGGTTTGATACTCGGTGCCTGAAGGATCGCACTGGCGGTATTGGTGGCCGCACCCAGCACCACGACCCACAGCGGTTCTTGCGGCGATGCTTGCCGAGCGAGTTTGATGATCAAATCCGCACCTTGGCTGGAGGTGGGAACGCCCGTGTACTGCATTGGATCGCCGCCACGCGCCACTGGAAATTGATCTTGGTTACCCGATACTTCCAATAGTTGCTGCAACAGCTCGTACGATTGATCCGTACTGTCGGGCCCGGCCCACTGGGCGAAATGGGTGGCCACCATTCCCTTCAATTCAAATCGATCGTTCGCGGCGAGTGCGAGCGTGATGGCGTAAAGGTCATCGATTTCATTCGCGACGTCGCTGTCGATCAGTAGCGGCAATCGTTCACCAGCAGCGGGAACTTGCGGAACCCCCCGTGTCTCCGAGGGGTTGGAGCCAGTTTCGGCCGAGTCAGACTTCTGGCCGAACGACGATTGTAAGTTGATCGTCATCACCGCGAGCGTCACGATGCCCGGGCCAGCTAGATGCAATAGAGACTTCGTCACAGCTCTTGCCTTCAAGTAAGTGTTCACTCCTGTCTCCCAGACCCGGACGCGCGTTTGAATTGCTCCGACAACGCGAACCATTTTCGCAGAAGCTGTTCTCGCTTGGTAGGTGTTACTGTTGGCGTTTTCTCGCGTTCGTTCGTTGAATGCTCGACGCTCCATCCGTGAAACTCGCGGAATGCATGATAGGACCAATCCCATCTTTGCTGTTCGAATAGCTCAATCAGATCTATGAGGTAACGGTATGCCGACTCATCTGGGGCCCAACGGATCGCACTGAATTCGCCTACGTAGATAGGAACATTGAAGTCACGCTCAAAATCTAGTGCGGGCTTCATCGACTCGAGCAACTTCGCCCTGTCCCAGTAAACACCATCGACTTTGCCTGGATAGACAAGGCCGTTTGGATATCGATCTTTCTGTTGGAACTGATGCGTGAATGAGTGAGGCTGGTACATGTGGAAACTGTAGATAACACGATTGACATCCAACGGCACCATCTCATCAAAGCCATTACAGCTTCCCCAAGGTCCTGGTTCGAAGACGACCGGTTTCCCTGGATCAATCTGGCGAATCGCCTTGGTCGCCTCCGTCGCCAGCTCTCTCCAATCGAGCAGCCCGTCGGGTAGCAAGCCAGGCTCGACCGGTTCATTGATCAAGTCGTACGCATAGATGATGTCGCGACCTTTGTAACGCGTTGCCAATTTACGCCAAATGTCAAGAAACTTATCTTGATACTGCTTTTCCTGAAACATTCGGCAAACCCCTCCTTCGCCGCGGCCACCCGGCGGGCAGTGAAGATCCAACAGCATAGCGATGCGATATTTCTCGCATGCATCGACCGCTTTGTCGGTGTCATCGAGAATGCTATCGAGCCAATCGTCATAGGCATCCAGGTCCTTTGCCCATTGTTCCGCCGGTTTCATCGGAGTCCAGTTCAGCTGCCAACGAATTTGGTTTGCACCCCACGCTGCGAGATCTTCAAAGCTCTTTTCATCAAAATCTGGCCCATGCATGACGCCGCGAAGCCGCGGAAGGTTATGCCCACGGAAGGGAGTTCCCAGCTGCTTCGCCTTTGATTGCATTCTACCCAAATCGATCCGAACTTTATCGAACCAAACAGTCCCAGTGCATTTTTCCAGGCCTAAGCTGAGCGTCAATTTGCGAGTGTCACGCGGAAGGCGGATCGATCGTTTTGCAGTAGACCAGTCAAAACTTTTGTCGGGCAAGCTTAGTTGCGGGTACTCGATGCCTCGATCCGTTTCCACAACGAGCATGACTTTGACGCCGTTGTGATGGTTTGGCTTTTCGCTAACATTCTCGGCTTTGATCTTCGCCGAAAGCGTCACAAGCTCGGGGACCGGTCCGTCGATTGGAATTTCTTGGCGACACACGGCAGTGCCACCCGGATTCGGTTGCGTGATCCTAAGTGCACCGGATGAAATTGCAAAAGAGTCTGACTCAGCGCCGGACTTGGACCAATCACTCAGCGAAGACGAATCCTCGAATGCAGCCACAAACAGCTCCGACGCATTACATAGCAAACCGACAGCGAGCTGGATGAATACGAGTGCGAATCGCAATGCGGTGGGTTTCATGGCGGCGGGTGGGGAAGGCAGGTAGGGAGGTTGGGGTGACCGACGTCAGCCGACGACCACACGAGTGGCAAACCGCGAGTCGCTACCAAATAGTTTATCAGATTGTTGGCGAAGGGTAGGGTAGTTCTGCCATCGACCCGTCGGGGGGCGTAGGCAAGGCGTGGCCATCATCTTTCAGGCTTAAGCGTTTCTCGCCAATTGGGATGCTGTTCTTTATAGGTCTGGAAGTCAACATACTCGATGCGATCGATCTGCCCGTTCGCATCATCGTCAATCACATCAAAGAGCCACTTCCATTCTGACTTTGTTCGCAAGCCTTCATCACGATTCAGACCGCTGGTACTCATGCCGCCAACGTGTCTGGTTTGATCCAGCAGAACAACGGACGCACCTTCACGCTTTGCCGCGATCGCTGCCGCAATTCCTCCTGGCGTACCGCCATAGACCACGACGTCATACGAGGCTTTGTCATTGGGCGTATCGACCTTTGCGGGTCGGATTTTTTGAACAGCAAGCGCTTTGGGTGCATCGTCGGGATAGCATCGTTCCGGCTCAGGTATCCATGACAGTTCGTCCCACGATTGATATGCGTTTAGGAACGTGACGGCTCGCGTGGCGAGAGCGTCAATGTTCGGCGTGATCGCTCGCTCAGCACCGTAGCAATTCAGTTCCGTTCTCAAGTCATCGACAGTGATGAGCAAAACATTTGGCTTAGCCTTCACCGTCTCAGCATTACAGGCGACAGCGACCAACAAAGTCATGGATAAAACCGACATTCCCCTCACTGTCATCTTCTCCCGGTTATTTGACATTTCGCAGTGATTTCATAAGGAGCCTAGCTGGACCGTGATCATCAAATTTTAGGGTAGTGGATTTCGCCAGAAATCCGTAACTCAAATGTTCTGAGGGACTTCTGGCGAAGTCCACTACCTCCCAACTCGCAGCTTTAACCTTGACGGTCCACTCGCAACGTCATTCTGCTTTCGCTGCCGCAATATAGCGACTCAATACCTCGATGTTTTTTGCAAGGGTTCGCATCGAGAGGACATTTCTCGTCGGATCGTCTTCGCCGTGATACTTTAACCGTGCGGTTTCGCTCCATGCACCTCGCAGATCCAGCCGCTGGACGACTTGTTCCGCATCGGATGTCAACGTAGGTGTCATGCGAAACGGTTGTGATAATTTCCTCTGGATGGGTTTCCAGGGCTCACCAATTGTTCTTTGATACTGTTTCTCGATTCGCTCAAGATTTGATCCCACGATGAATGCATAGTGCGTCGGCATGTCGTCGCTGCCATAGGTCAATTGGTAATCCATGGTAAAGAACAGTGGATTGTTTGTCCTTAGCTCATAAAAGCGTGCAAGTCGTCCGTCCGCCAGTTGAGATCTTTTTAAATAGGCGATTGCCTGCGGAATGGGGTCCAGAAACGTTTTGTCACCTGTATGGCGATAAATTTCCAGCAACGCTTGCAGAACCTTCTGCGACTCGCCGCCGGTAATCGCGGGCGGTTCGAATTTGCGAGCCCACGCCGGTTGCATCTTTGCGTTGTACTGTTGCGCCCATGCTGGTTGCGGGTCGGGCATTTGCGATAACAAAATGAATCGGCCCGCACGCACAGCGGACTCAAAATAGCGATGCTCGTCGTAGATTTCCGCCGCCTCAAACATCAACTCAATCGTGTCAACGATCGTGTTGTCGTTATAGGTATAGTACTCCTTGTAGTCGGATTTCGGGAATTCTCGCGACCACGATTCGGGATAGCTTGCTTTCAACACTGGATACTCGGCAGCCTCAGGCGGTCGATCGAATCGTTGTGGCCAAGCTCCGTTGGGATACTGTGCATCAACCAGATGCGAGAGGGCGTAAGCGGCGGCTTCATGGATCGATTCATTCTTGAATTGAAACGTTGCATCGGCACGCATCAGAAAACGAATTGCGGCTTGGGAGGTATTGTCATCAAGCGTTGTTACGTTGCGTTTCTTGTCTGCCGGACCGTCGACACGGTAGGCATAACGCGATCGTTCTTTTGGGGCAAACTCGATTCGGTAGTCCCAGCCACCGGAATGTAATTGACCACGAACGAGGCACATCGCGGTCTCCTTGACTGCATCAGCCAGGTACGACTGCCTAGTCCGCTCGTACGCCAACAACAGTGCTTCTCCGACCGCTGGCGTCCCAGGCGGTTGGACCCAGACCGTGGTGGAACCAACTTTGCCTTCTCCTTCACGTCGCGAGAGATCATCGCTGTATAGCCAAACATAGCCACCATCCGTGGATAGCTTTCCACGCAAAAAGGTGACCGCTTTTTGTAGCGACCGCTCTGCCTGGACCAATGACAGCGGATTGGATTGGTCCGATGACGCATCAAGTGCCGTCGCGTTGGGCGTACTGTCTACTAGACAGACAAAGGAAAGTGCAATCAGAGCGAAGCGTGTGTGCATCGGGAAGCTCGTGGTTAATAGTTGGTCCGCGGAGTGACGGTATCTTAATCTTGACTCTTCCGCGGGGCAAATTCGATGGTCCATCTGGGGTTATCTTGGGTTTGGTAGAACTCTCCGTATTGGTAGAACTCTCCGTAAAGGAGAACGATCATTTGCTATTGATGCCTTTCCAGTGCGGCTTGGCCTGCTTACACCACACGACCCCCTTGGGCCCGAGCTTGGCGTTTTCGCTGTCACCCTGGATCAGAGACTCAGGCATGCTGCCGACGCGTTCCGCAAAGGTCGTGGGATCGAGCAGTGAGGCGTCGAATGCGGGAAAGGAAACTGCAGCGGTAGTTTGGGGTTCGAGGGACCGGAGGGCTCACGCCCTGCCGCTAAAACCTGTAGCGGAACGGCGCGAGCCGTCCGGTCTCACCCTAATTTTTAAGGCTCATCCGGCGGAAGCGCGCGCAGGAGGTTTTCGAGGCATCTCTCCGGTGTCCCATCATTGCTGGCAGGAGCTATTTTCACTTGTTATCGTGCAGTTGCCGGTAGAAACGGAGTCGAGCTCTGCAGAGTTGCAACTTGACAAGGGATATCCCGGTCGACGGTGCGCCAAGGGTGCTACCGGTTCCCTGCGGACGACCGACCGTCGGGGACTCTTTTCTAAGAGATCATTGGACACCGGAGCCATACCTCCAAAAAACCTTGAGTCTGGGTTCCGCGCGCTTCGGTCGGATGAGCCATTTTTAATCTGGACAACGCACTAGGCTGTGATTTTCATGGCTTAGCCCAGACTTCACCTCACTGCCGCTATAAGAGATGCAATAATGTGTTTATCTTCTTAGCGACCGTTAGATCTTGTCGCCTTCACGGCGTCCGCCCCCTTGGTCGCTCGGGCGGCTGACGATGTTGTTCAAGAAGCTTTCGCCTAGGACGAGTTTGCCGGCAAGGATGTCCTGTTCAGTAATCTTTGACAAAAAGATGGTGTGCTGGCCGATCACGCCACGCCCCTGGTCGTAGACAATGTAGATGGAACCGTCTTTGCTGAGAGCCGCCGAAGGATAGCTGATTTGACCTTCGTCGCATAAAAGTAGTCGATGTGTAAAGGATTTGCCGTCGTCGTCACTTAGGTAGGCGGTCATGCGGGTGCGCGCGGTCTTAGGTTCTTCAAGATCGCATTCTTTACCGTTGTCGTCGGTATAGTAGTATTTGTTCTTGCCCTTTTCCGCTTTCACTTGGACGTCATTTGCCACTAGCAACACTCTTCCCGAAGGGAGTGTTTTGAGGATGCACTTTGTGTTGATCGAGAACTGCATCGGATAGTAGCCGCCCAGCTTCCAAGTCTTACCGCCGTCAAAGGACTCGGCAAATTTCTGTCCTTTCTTGGCGCGGTAGAAAGTGAAGAGGCTGCCGTCTTTTCGGATGATGGGCATTTGCTCCGCAAACGACGCGTCATTATCGACGGGGAATTCGGAAACAAAGATCGGCTTGCCATCGACGTCTTCTTTCAAAAAGCGAATCCTCACCTTGTCGGGCTTGCCGACAAGTTTGAAGTCGTCCATCGAGCGCATAACGGTGCCGTCAGGAAAAATGAGCGGCTTCATAACGGAGATGTTTTTGTTTCCAAGCAGTCGCGGCTCGGTCCAAGCGGTGTATTCGCTTTCCGGGTCGAGCATGGTGAATTCCCAGGCAGACGAGGCGAATGCGTCCTGGCCTTTGAAATCGATGTTCCTAAGGCCGATGAAGCGGATACTGCCGTTGGGATCTTTCCACAGCATCGGGTCCGATGCTCCCCCGCCGAGCAGCTCGCTGGGGTCGAAGACAAAGACTTCTTTCCAAGTCTTGCCTCCGTCTGCGGAGGTCGAGATGACCGAGAATTGGTCGTTGTGGTACGGCGCGCGTTCGGCTTGGACATTGGAGCCAAACCATGTTGCCCAAAGCCTTCCCCCCTCGGAAATTTCTACCTGCGGGCAGCCTTGAAAGATCCTCAGATTGATGCGGTGCTTGTGGTAGGGTGGTTGTCCTTCGAAATTGACTTTGATCAGCGACGGTGGCGTCTTCCCGGTAATTCCGTAGGGAAAGTTTTGCGACACCTGTTCGGCAAAAGGTAAGGTGGTGTCGCCCAATACTGTCTCTGGGTCAACCGTTTGGGCATGGAGAGCCGAAGCGAAACTCGACAGCAGGCCGGTGACGAAACCGCAAGCCATCAAGGATGCGGCCGGTTGGCGAACAAACGGAACTTGGATTGGCATGGTCATTCTCTTTCCTTTGTATTGATTCCTGACGATCTTACCTTGTTTGCTACCACGCTGCACAGAATCATTAGGGTTCGGGCAACGAATGAACCGTGTGGGTGGACCGGACGCCCCGCTTATCGCGCCGGCCAATTCCAACCACATTGGCTGAGGAGGTTTGCGTCTTGCAGGATCGTTTCACCGAGTCGCTTTTCGAGTCGGATGGGGACGCAAATCTCGTCCGATTCAAGTTGCTCGACGAGGGGCTGGCTATGGCTTACCACGATCACTTGGCTCCGCTCGGCAGCAAGAGTGATGAGGCGTGAGTGCGCGTGCCCGTGGACGTTCGCCGCGCGGGGGCGTCCGCGTCCGTCCGAAACGTGTCATAAAAACGCCAGGACCGAAGGATGTTTCGCATCACGATCAACTCCGGTGCAGCGAACGGATCTGCGTATTCCGATAACATGCTGGCATAGGTGGTGATCGGCAAGTCAATATCTTGCCATTTACCCTTCTCGCTTCGACACCGTAGCGTCGATAGCCGACGATCGGCACAGAGTGACTTCGCATCCATTGCTGTACCACGCCACAAGCATTCGCGTTTGACTTCGGGGTCGCCATCGAACATGGATTGCGAAGGTTGTGGTAGCCCGAGTTCGAGAGAATAGCTGAACGGATCGCTGTACAAAACAGCCAAACGATGCCGCACATGCCGAGACCAAATCAAGGCTGCCAAGGGTTCCCAGCAAGAGCAAATGGCCGTGGCTGACGAAGCAAAAACACTTAGAACGAGTCAATCAGATCATGTCAGAATCAGAGATGCGCGACGGCTATCTCAGGATCAAAACAGGCGTGCATGTGTCGCCTTCGAAACACAAGGGTCCAGCGCGACGGGGAGATGAGCCGTCGGCTCATAAACAGGATGGAACTATAGGTTTCTGACTCTAGCCGCCGGTATTTCATGGGCATAACCGGAGGCTCGCGCCTTGCCGCTCACAAAGTGGCGCTGTCTATCTAGAGCGTGCATATATCGACATTGTCGAAGTTGCGACCGTAAAAGTGCATGTATTGCACCTTGCGCTCAATCGCTTCGATCACATGTGCCGAGAAATTGACCTTTTCGAATTGCTGGGCGCTCCCCAAGCCGCCTGGACTGAACACATTGATCTCCATCAACTTGTCACCCACGATGTCGAGTCCAACCAAAAACATGCCGTCCTGAACCAGTTTAGGGCGGACGATCTCTGCGATCTGAAGAACCGTATGGTCGATTTCCGCTGCCGCTTTCATGCCGCCCGCATGGATATTGCTTCGCATGTCACCGCCACTGCGTTCTCTTCGGAAAGCCGCATATCTCCCCTTCACTCGAAGCGGTCGACCGTTCATCACGAACAAACGCATGTCCCCCTGTTCGGCTGCAGGCAAATACTCTTGGGCGATCACGAAACCATCTCGACTGACGGCGTCGATCATTTGGTTCAAATTCGGGATATCTTCCTGACGAACTAAGAACACGCTGGCCCCTCCCGAACCATGAAGCGGCTTGATCACGATCTTGCCTTCTTGGTTGGCGAAATGCTTGATCTCTTCACGGTCGCGCGTGATCAAGGTTTTGGGGCGAACCTCCTCGGGAAACAGCTGAAAGTACATTTTGCTCGACGCGATCGCCAAGCCATTCGGATCGCTCAGCACGACAACGCCATTTCGCATGGCGATCCGAGCGAACTCGGCCGCCACGGTCGCTGCCCAGGGTCGCTTTAAATAGTCATCGGAGGGAAGATTCCGCAGCATCAATGCGTCCAACTCATCGACGGCAATCCGACGATGGACGGCGTTCTTTCCCTGTAAATCCGCCGTGTAGCTTTCCGGCGTCCCATACTTTGGCTTGGGTACCGACTTGGCCCGGGCGCGGATCATTCCGTCGGGATCGTAAGCCAAATCGCCGACCCCCATCACCCAGACTTCGTGACCTCGGTTGATGGCAGCATGCCCCAGACGGCTGGTCGTAAACTTCCCCTCTTCGGTTTTCACATCGTTGACGATGAATCCAATTCTCATAATTCCCTCCGAGTTTTACTGATCAAATCGAGGACGGTTGTATCGGGGTTGATCTTCGCAAGTCGATCGCGTGCCGCCGGTGTGTCCAGATACTTTGGTCGCAACGGAGGAGTGCGAAGCACGCCGCACAGCAAAAGCTCACGAATGATGGGAACGTGCTGGACCGCCATCTTACCAACCATCAACGGTTCCAGGTCACCGCCTGAGCCAAGGTAGTCAAGAATCTTCACAAGACCTTGCAGATACAGTGCATCCTTCGTCAGGCCGCCCCCACGAAAAACTCGCAACGTGATCGTGTACGCCGTGCGGGGCTCAAACCCAAACGCTTCCACCAACTGAGAGAACACCTCTAGGAACGATAACCCTTGAACCAGTTGGTCTGCTGCAATCACACGAGCCGCCAATGTCCGCATGCGCCCGGCACTTAACCCGCCTACCAAGTACTCCGCAAAAACGGCAAGCCCTTCCTGCAATGCATCATAGCCTGCCAGCCCAACTTGCAGCAATCGCAACGGTTGCGCCGAACCGTTGAAATAGGTCACCAAATGGGTTCCCACTTCGTGTTGCAACAGTGCCTCGGCACGACTCTTGGCGATCCGGGTTTGCCTTCCAATCAGCAGGTCGCCGCCAGCAACCAACAAACCAGAAAAAATGTCATCCCGAATCGTTACGTTTGCAGCGAAAAGTGGCGATTGATCGCGATAGTACTGAATCTCCTTGTCCGCAAACTCAGCAAACTGATTGGCGTCCATCATTTCAACTTCGCCAACCGGTTCAAGGTCGGCTAGATTACTCAGAATGTCCCGCGCGAGGTCTCTGAGCTTGGGGGCAACGCGGTCGAACACCTGAAGACTTCCCGGCAAAAAGCGATCGGTGTCAATATCGGCCAGCATCGTAATTTGCCGATCCAATTCAAGCTGCGTCTGCCGAAACACGTGAGCCAATGTCGGGTTATCCACACGTTCGGCATGAATGTTCATCAACCGACGTTTTAGCAACAGCGGGTCTTGATCGAGCGGGCGATACTCAAAGCTAGGCGGCTTGTGGTAACCACTTTCGACAAAGCTGTTCCATGATCGCTCGGCGTTGATGGGTGTCACCAACAGCAGAAACTTAAATTCGCGACTCAGTTCGGCCAATTTCCGATCAATCGTCAAGATCTGCATCGACAATCGACTCGTACCCAGGGCATGGTAGTGCTCCGGACGCATTTCGGTTCTCGTCAACGCGAACACAAAGAACGACTTCTTCAGTGCATGTGAGACTTGCCGACCGAACGACCGCGAGATGCGGTCATAGAGCTCGCCCGTCTCTGGGTCCCGGTACACGGGGCGTACTTCCAAGCCCATGACGTGACAGCCGATCTGTGTTTCAACCGCCTCAGACATCAACTCCTTCATTCCGTTTGGATGGTTCTCGGCAACCATCTTGATCTCCACCTTTGCGGCTCGGCGGTGGACCCGGACCCGCTGCAATGCAAACTCTAATGTCGCCACCGTTCCTTGCGGACGGTACGGTCTTCTCGCCAGGATTTGAAACATCGCTCGCGGCAAGCAAAGCTCGCCTGTCACCTCGTCCGTCTCCACGCGATCTTCGCCCGACCAGATTTCCATGATCAGAAACGAACCGAGTCGGTCGATTGCCGTTTTGGCGATTTCACGGATCAATTCGCGCAGTCCGCTGCGCTGCACTGCATTGCCAGGTGCGCAGAGGTAGGACGCTTCGGACATCACGAGCTTGGAAGTGCCCTCGTCACGTCGAGTCGGGTTTCGCCGGTAAACACAGAGGAAGGGCAACAACCGATCCATCTGGAGCATTCCGCCCCCTGGCAAGGGTTGTTGAATCCGTTTGTTCTCTCGCAAACGCGCGCAGACATCCTCAATGACCTGGGACGTGATCCTTCCATCCTCGCTGTTCATCTTTGCTGCTCACACGTTCGAAGTCCAACCTGATTGCCGGGAAAGATGCCTAAAGCGTGCACATGTCCACATTGTCAAAGTTACGACCATAGTATTGCATGTAGTGAACTTTTCGTTCGAGCGCACCAATGACATACTTATTGAAGTTGATTTTCGTAAACTTCTGCGCGCTCCCCAGTCCTCCGGGGCTGAACACATTGATTTCCATCAGTTTGTCGCCAACGACATCCAGGCCGACTAAAAACATGCCATCTTGGACCAGTTTGGGCCGTACAATTTCAGCAATCCGCAGCGCGATCTCACCGATCTCAGCAGCCGCCAATTTCCCACCCGCGTGAATGTTGCTTCGCATGTCACCACCAGAACGCACACGACGAAAAGCGGCGTATTTGCCTTTGACCTGAAACGGTCGCCCGTTCATGACAAACAATCGTGTGTCCCCCTTTTCTGCCGCGGGTAAGTATTCCTGACAGATCACAAACCCGTCGCGACTGACCGCGTCGATCATTTGATTCAAGTTCGGAATGTCACTTTTTTGAACCAAGAAGACACTTGCCCCACCCGATCCTTGAAGCGGCTTGAGGACACATTGACCTTCGTCTTTGGCAAACGCCTTGATGTCGTCGCGGTCACGAGTGATCAAGGTGCGAGGACGCACTTCTTCAGGAAAGAGCTGAAAATACATCTTCGTGTTGGCTTTTGCTAAGCCATTCGGGTCGTTGACGACAATCACGCCATGTCGCATCGCAAGCCGCCCAAACTCCGCTGCTGCGGTCGCTGCCCAAGGGCGTTTAAGATAGTCATCCGATGGCACGTTGCGCAACATCAAGATATCGAGCTCGTCGACCGTGATACGCGACTTGACCGACTTTGCCCCCTGCAAATCCTTCAAGTAGGTCTCATGCGATTTGTACTTGCCCGGGGGAACACTTCGAGCGCGAGCACGGATGGATTCATCAGGGTCATAAGCCAGATCTCCGACCCCGATCACAAAGACCTCGTGCCCTTGGTTGACCGCTTCCCAACCGAGTCGGGTCGTCGTGTACCCGGCTTCCTCTGACATCACTTCGTTTACGATAAATCCGATTTTCATGGAATTTCCTTTGTCTTTATGTGCGGTGAAAAGTCGAGTCCTGAATTTGCTTGAACACAAACCCACTGCAAACCATCTGCGGTATTGCCGGCTCGACGCATGAGGGAATGGAGAATGCCGTCGTTGGTGCTTCTCCTTCTCATGCGTCGTTTTGCCTCGTTGCGTTTTCGGCAACGAGGTCAAAAACGGAACCCGTTCCGCCACGAAGTCGTTCGAGTCGGTCAACGGAATCGGGATTCGTCATGTATCGCGGCGTGATGGGAACCGGTTTAAGAACATCGCGGTACTGAAGCTCTTTGATAATCGGAATATGTTTGACGGCCATCTTGCCAACCAACAAGGGGGCCAAATCACCACCTTTACTAACGTACTGCAAGATAGCAACTAACCCGCGCAGGTAGACAGCGTCTTTCGTCAATCCTCCGCCCCGAAAGACCCGCATGGCGATGTTGTAGGAGCTGCGCGGTGTAAACTTGCAGTCATTGTGCAACGTTTGAAACGTATCGACAAACGACGCGCCGTTACTCATCATTCGAACCGCAACGACTCGAGCAGCCAACTGACGCAAACGCGAAGTGCTCAAACCGCCAACCAAGTACTCTGACAAGACCGCTAAGCCCTCCTGCAGTTCTTCGTAGCCGGCAAGCCCCGAGTAGAGTTGTTGGAAGGGTTGATGACGACCATTGAAATAGGTCACCAAATGGGTACCGACTTCATGTGCTAACAATGCGTCGACGCGAGACCGTGAAAGCTTCAAATCGGAGTTGATCATCAGCTTCCCACGTGAAACGATCAGTCCACTGACGTCGTCACTGACTTGCACCTTTGCCTTAAAGACAGGACTGATCTCTCGGTAATGGTCGATCTCTGCCTGGACTTGCGTTGAAAACTCCGCCGCATCAAATAGCAGGTCACCGCTCGGAGGATTTGACGGCAATTTGCGGAGTAGCTCTTCGGCCAGAGTCAACACGCCATCTCGGACACTGCCGAATAGCGTCAAGCTTTCGTACAAAAAGCGAGGGGTATCCCGATCACGAAGCATCGTTAGCTTGAGCTCTAACTCTTCTTGTTTTTCTTGAAACAGCCGCTGTAGAGCAGGATCCTCAACACGCTCGATCGGAATTTTGAAGAGCTGGCTTTTCAGCACGGTCGGATCAATCGGAAGCGGTCGATAGTGAAACTCTGGTGGTTGCTTGAAACCGCCCTCTTCGAACTCTTTCCACGCTGAATTCGCATTGACGGGCGTGAGTTGCAGTAGATAGTCGAATTGGTTACTCACGTCGGCAAGCTGGCGGTCAACATCCCAAACCGCTCTAACGACCGCTTTGCGTCCCAACGTGTGATAGTGAGGGGGACTATGGGTTGTCCGTGCTCTGGCAAACTCGAAATAGGCCTGCCGCATGGCAAGACTCAAGCTGCGACGCAGCGATCGAATCACAAGCGGGAATTGATCGCCCGTGTTCGCCTTGCGAAAAACGGGCGGAACCGCAATTCCGAGGAACCAACAATTCAACTCGCTCGCGCGAGCAGGAGCGATCAACCGCGGCAGCATCGGCGGCCCTGCGTTTCCGCCCCGCACCAATTCAACTTCAACGCCGTGCTTCAAAACCTTGATCTTCCTTAACCGCTTCGCCAGCGCTTCCGCCGTCCGGGTCATCTTTGCCGTCTTCGGCGCGCGGATGGTGAACGTGGGCAAAACCGTCGGGACCGAGGGGTCGTTTGCTTGGCCCCCTTCGGGCGCACTCCAGACTTCGACGATCAGAAACGCACCAAATTCATGGGACAGGGTCTGGGCGATCTGGTCGACCAGCTTCGAAACCCCCTCGTGATACTCAGCAGCGCCAGGCGCGACGAGGTAGGAGGCTTCACTCTTAACCAACTGCTCCGTTCCGGCATCGTCGTGATCTGGTGGTTGACGATAAACGCACAAAAACGGAACTTGTCTGTCGATGTGCAGCCGCCCACCACATGGCAGCGATCGCCGCACGCGTTTGTCTCGCCCCAATCGCAAACCAACAGCTTGAACGAGCGAGCCGGGCCACTGTTTTCTGTCTGACTTTGCGATTGTGTTCTTCCTGCGATTAGTCTCGGATTGACGTCTTCAATGTGACACTGAATACAAAAAAGATCAACTGGCTCGATAAGTAGATTGGTCAAAAAGGAGGTCCATCGTATTCGAGTGCTACCGATCACTCTTCAAGGCATCCAATACGGCTGGTACGGTAGACCTCAGTGCGGCCCCGATCGCCTCGACGGCATCGAGGTCGGGCGTCCCAGACCATTCGTCCATGAAGAACTTCTTAAACTCGATTGCAATTGCGATCCCCGACTCCGGGAAATTCTCGTGAATCCAACGAGGCCAGTTGCCGCCCTGAAACTTCACGTTTTCTCGAACGTCCAGTTTGCCGCCTGGGAAATCAAACGCACGCAGGCTGTCGATGAAGGCATCGACCACTGGGGCGGCGAGTTGGCGATTCATCGTGCCGGTGCCAATGTTGACCTGCGGATTGCCTTCGGGATCGGCCAACGGACCGTCGGGACCCCCTCGACGATGATTGTAAGTATGCAGATCAAAGACGACGAACCTGCCATGCTGCTGCACCATTTGGGAAAGCAATTTTTGCATGGCATCATAAAAAGCGTCGTACTCAGCCAATGACTGATCAAAGATCGCTTCAGGTGGATTGCCCTTCCAAACGCTCAACCCCCATGCGTCCGCGGGCGTTCGATAAACCGCCTTGTCACGGGGCCGATTTAGGTCGACCTGGAAACGTGACCGCACCCCAATCACGCGAGTCGGAGCAACCTGCGCCCAACAACCCGTATGGGGGTCCTCTTCCCGCAAACGCCCTAGCTCATCCAACGCGATGTGCTCCATCGCGTCGGGGCGAATCGAGTGCCCGTCATGGATCGCGGTTGCGATCAACGGGCTGTCGTTAACTTGAGCACTCCAGATCTGGTCCAACATCGACAATCCCCAAATATTTTTCCTCGGACAAGAGCGAATCCATCGATTCCAATTCCAGCCTTGCCCGCGATGATTCTACCTCAGGCAACGTGTTGCCATTCACGTACCAGGACAAAAGCGTCCACTACCGAACGAGATTCTGTACGATTTCGCGTTTCGCGATCAATCGGGTGCCCCGCTTTCGCGGCACCTTGCATGCGTCCAGCCATCGCCCTCGTAATTCATCACAAAGCGTTTCGATTGCTTTGGTCCCACTTGCAATGCCGGAGATTTTCCCGCCTGCGCGGTGCGCGTGCCCGCCAGCACCACCGAGCCCGTCGAGCGTTCCCTGAATAAGATCCGCTGCGTTATCCGACGCATGCTGCGTTCGCGCCGAGACCAGCAGTTCACCATTGATGACCGCACCACATAGCACTCGGTGAATCGTATCGCCGCGGACCAAGAGGTCAGCGACTTCCCCCACAATTTCAGCTCCGTCGGCTCGTGGCAAGAAACAGACCGCGACGTCGTCGTAGAGGAATGTATTCTGCAAGGCCATTAGCAAATCGCCATAGTAGCTCGGCCTCAAAGGAGCGTTTTGGATCTCGGCTAGCAACTCCGCGTCACCGAATTCCATCAACCACGGCAGAATGGACCGGTCGAGAGACGAATAATGTGATTCGTAGGCGGTCGTTTCGGTACGAACCGCATAGAGGATGGCGGTTGCCAACTTGGGGCCTGGATCAATGTTCTGTTCACGCAGATAGCTAGCCGTGATTGTCGCGGACGCGGCTACATCAACACGAATGTCGACAAACCGAGGGCGAACCGGACTGTCAATCGTCATGTGGTGGTCGATAATCGCAACCGGATCGATTTTTCGCCGCGTCAAGATGTGATTGTTGGCCCCGACACCACAATCCACCAGGACTGTCGCCGTATGCTCATCGAACTCAATATCATCAACCAACTCGATGGGAGGTTCCAGCAGTTCAACCATGTATCGGTTTTCCGCTCGCACAATCGCACCGCCGCCAACGACCCGAGTTGGCTTGCGGAGCCTCTCATCAATCAACACCTTGACTGCCCACCCGGACGCGATGGCATCTGGATCTGGATTATCGTGCATCACCACCACGACTCGCTGGTAATCCCTCAACAACTCAAGCAGCTTTGTCGAAACGGAACTCGCCGGTGACGGAGTGGATCCCATCGGAATAGATTTTCAAGCAAAAAAGGATGAGCCGGATTCAATCAGAGCGCTCCTTCCATCCTATACTTGCGGCCGTGTTTCGTGTCATGATCGCTGGATTCCCACGTCCAGAAAAGCAGGTATTTGCAAGAAATTCTTCGGATTGGGCAAGCGAGCGAGCTTGTTACAAGGCAGCGGCGACTCCTTCGAACCGAGCTGGGCCGGGGCGGATGATGACGAACCAGGACTTCCGTAACAAGTTGAGCCATCACGTTCTGCCAGGAATCGGTTACCCATCACCAACGCTTTGCATCGAGCCCGAAGAGGAGATCCCAGAGCGATCGCTTTCAAACGTTGCTGCCCGCAGAGCTGCGGAGCCAAATGAGTCAAACTACCAAGACGATCGGCTTCTTGAATCATTTTTGTTTGGAACGCCTAGGCGAAAAAATGCTCACGATCGGACCCAATCGACCCGCTCGATCATCGATTTGTGGTTGCAAACCTTGCAATTGCGAAACCGAAACGCATCGTTAACCAGAGCATGAGCACAACCATCCACGAGAGAAGAATAATGCAGCAATTGAAGTACACCCTTGCGTCCCTCTTGCTGCTTTCCGCAACCGGCTGCGGCACCATTCGCGGCATGGAGCAATGGAAATGTGACAACTGGGGCATGTGTCACTTTGGTACGCAACCTTCTCAATGTTGCCCTTCTGTGCAGCCCTGTCCTTGTGACTCCGAAATGGTGCCAATGGAAGATGCGATCACAACGTCCAGAGGACCAATTTGGAGTCCGTAGGTTAGCCTCAGACGGATCGAGGATCATCCTGATCAGCCCCAAGTTTGGCTGATTCCACAGTAGGGCTCCCCATTCCGTGCGGTGCACTTATTAGGTGCTTGGACAATAAGCGTCTACGCCCCCACCCTCCCTGTGGAAAACGTTGCCAATATACGCACGAAGTGCAAGCAGCGTGTCGGTTGAGTGTATTCGCAATTTGGAGGGGTAGTGTCTGGTCATCGATGACAGTCGCGCTAAACTCTTTTCGTTCACTTGCTTCTGCACGGGAGGGTTCCCCTTGAGTCAACGAGAACCCAAAGCCAACTATTGGCAAGGCGCTCCGATGCCTCGACATCAACTCGTGCTGATCACCAAGGCACTCGAGGACATGGTCCCAGAGAACCATCCTGTCCGACTGGTCGATGAAATCCTCAACGCATTTCGCCAGATGATCAAGTTGGCCATCGACCTGAAGATCGCCGAAGCACTCTCCTCGCTGGAAAATCAAGATTCCTGGGAGCAAGACCTGCTCGGACAAGCTATTTCAGCCGATCGTTTACCTGCCGCGATCAGCGATTTGCAAGAGCGTCGCGAGCAACTCGCCGAGCACATGAAGACCGCTGAGGCGAGGGACGAAAACCGACGTCGCCTTGGCACCAAGGGTCCCGCTCAGATTCCCAAGACGGACCCGGACGCCGCATCCTGCCTAACAAAGAAGGCGGCTACGCAGCCAATTTCACACCAATGGCGACGCCTCTCAGATGACAAAGGTGATCGCCCGCTCTCCCCGCGTGAAACGCTCCTCGAAACAGAGCATTATTCGCAACACTCTCGCTGTTACGGGTCATCGTCGGTGCATTGAACAAAGATCGGGCTCGGCAGGTGAACTACCTATCGCCGAGCAGCCGATGGAGTCTACATCGCGTTTGCGTAGATTTCGATCGCGTCTACAAGCGACATGCCGCGAGGATTTCCCGGCGTGCAGGGATCGGCCAATGCCATTTCGGCCATGCGATTCAGTTGAGAATCGTCTACCCCCAGCTCCGCTAACCCCGAAGGAATGCCAACGTCTTTACTGAGCTGGACAATCGCATGGATCGCCGCGTCGTTTGCTTGATCGCGATCCATATCCTTTGTATCGACGCCCATGGCCTGGGCAACTTCACGAAGCTTGTCCCCACAGCTTGCGGCATTGAATCGAATGACATGTGGAAGAAGTACCGCGTTGCAAACACCGTGGGGAAGGTCGTAAACGCCTCCCAGCTGGTGGGCCAAGGAATGGACGACACCGAGACCACAATTGCTGAAGGACATACCGGCAATAAACGAGCCATAGGCCATCTTACTTCGGGCTTCGACGTTGTTCCCCTCCTTGACGGCGTCCCGCAAGCTTTCCGAGATCAGCCGAATCGCCTCGAGCGCCAAGGCGTCGGTGAGTCGATAGGCGCCTTTCGTGATGTAGGCTTCGATAGCGTGCGTGAGCGCATCCATGCCTGTCGCTGCAGTAAGCTCCGCCGGCTTTCCCAACATCAATTCCGGATCATTCACGGTGATGGTTGCTAAACAGTTCTTATCGACCATCACCATCTTCACGTGGCGATCTTCGTCCGTGATGACATAGTTGATCGTGACCTCCGAAGCGGTTCCAGCCGTTGTGTTGACCGCAACAATCGGAAGGCTCGTCTTTTCTGATTTCCCGACACCTTCGTAGTCGCGAACATCGCCGCCATTGGTCGCCAGAATCGCAATCGCTTTTGCACAATCCTGCGGAGAACCGCCGCCAAGAGAAACCAGTGCATCGCAGGAATTCTCTTGAAGTACGGACAGCCCCTCGGTAACGTTCGCGCAGGTTGGGTTGGGCTGGACCGCGTCAAACAGTGCGTGTTCGATTCCCACCGCATCCAGAATGTCGATGATCTTTTGTGCAAGCTGAAGTTTGACGAGAATCTTGTCGGTCACGATCAGGACGCGTTGGACCCCTAAACCCTTAATTTCCTTTCCCAGATCTTGCAGCACACCAGGGCCGATCATACTCATCGGTGGCATAAAATACGTACGTTTTTCCATCATGTCTGAGTTCCCTTAAACGGGTGGCGATTGAAATTGAATGGGCTCGTCACGGCAACTGAAAAGCACTGCGAAGTTCATCAATGACGCTGTCCGGCATGGGGGAAACGCTCCCGATCGATTTCGCATTGATGACGGCTTCCGCCGTCGACTCGAGAACCTCAAGCCGATCGAATGCGTCGAGGATGCTGTCGCCTGTCACAACCACACCATCGTTTTCCAGGATAGCAGCGGGGGAAGCAGGAGACACATACTCGGAAATCGCTCCGTCGTTCTGATATTGCACTCCGTAGGGTGCGCGGCGGACATCGCGAAGAAAGACATAACTCTCCGGAATCGTTCGTGAGTCAAAAAACGAATCCGTGACGCTGAACGCGGTTGCGTTGACGGGATGAGCGAACACGATCGACTGAATTTCTGGGTGCTTTCGGTAGATCGCTTGATGGGAGAACACGGCGAGACTCGCCTTTTTGCCTTTTTCACGAACGTCACCTCGAATGAGCACAAAGTCGTCGATGCGAAGTAGTTCACGGTCCTCTTGAGTCGGCGTGATTAAGAAGGTGTCTTCATCGACACGTGCTGAGAAACTTCCCTCGGTGCTAATGAAAAGTCGCTGTCGACATCCTCTGCGTAGGAATGTCGCCAATTGGCGCCGGAGTTCCATTTCACGACAACTAGCAGGCGGCGGTACTGCGGATTCGAGAGCAACACTTCGTGCTTGCGCCTCGTGCAGTGATTTCTCCGTGAGGTAGCGAACCTCTCCGAGACGCGTGCCTTTGACGATGGTTTTTGCAGCGAATTCAAAAGCTTCAAAACGCTGGAATGCCAGGGCGAGATTCTCTGCTCCTACCACAACGCCATGATTCTCGAGAATCACACTGTCACAACCCGCTTTGAAGGATTCGGCGATTCTGTCGCCAAGTAGCTGGCTGCCGGGTACGGCGTAGGGGGCAAAGCCCGTTTTGCCACATACTTTGAACGTTTGATGGAATAGATGCGTGTCCGGGACCGCCCGACA
Source organism: Novipirellula artificiosorum (assembly GCF_007860135.1). Lineage (NCBI taxonomy): Bacteria > Pseudomonadati > Planctomycetota > Planctomycetia > Pirellulales > Pirellulaceae > Novipirellula > Novipirellula artificiosorum. Next base: position 75,029 of record NZ_SJPV01000017.1, on the reverse strand, counting down.
AATGCTGAAGGCAACCAGAGCGACGGGATGCGCGTGAACGACAGCCTCAATATCGGGGCGAACTTCATAGACTGCTTTGTGGAATGGAAACTCCGAAGATGGCGGATGTCTCCCCTCAACGGTACCGTCGGACCGAACGCAGACGATATCGTCTCGTGTAAGATTGCCCTTGTCGACGCGCGCCGGCGTGATCCATATATCTCCATTGGGTCGCCGGATCGAAAGATTGCCTCCCGATGTCGTCGTCATGCGATACCGATAGATTCGCTCCATCGTTTGCATAATCGCATCGCGTGGATGGATGAAATTTTGTTGTGTTTCCATTTTTTTTCTCGCTAGCTCGATGCTTCGTTGATCTTTGATTGGGGCCTCGTGCATCATCCCGTCTTGCTTTGGGGGTAGCGGAGCTCGCCAAGAGTTTCGGCCGTCCCCGGAATCCTCCAAAGTTCTGCCGACTTCCGCTACGGCCCAACCCCAAATCCTGGTGTGGATCAAGCGCTCGCAAACAAAAAGAAGTCGTTCGCCAGTCTAGCGAAACGCCACCGATTAGCAAAACCTACGCCAATGCGATCTCGAAAACCTTGACGATTGCGCCAAACATCAGCACAATAATGCCAAACGCGAAACCAGTCCCAATTGCGTGCTGCGGCGCATTGCCAGGGCTTACGGGCATCCAAGCCTTCGTTAAGGAAGCGTCTATTCATGCAGGTGCTAAAAAAACAGAACTGGTTCCATGAGGATGGTTTTCCCATTGTTGTGGAACGACGTGATCCGCAAAAACCGTTCGGACTTCACTCCCACGAGTTTTCCGAAATCGTCATCATCACCGGCGGCAAAGGGGAACATATTACGGGGGAGGACTCCTATGAAATTGGGACAGGCGATACGTTTGTCATTGGTCCCATGCGTCCACATGACTATTTGAATATGGACCAACTGCGTCTGATCAACGTGCTATTTGACGCAACCGAGTTACCGATGACGTTCAGTGATCTGCAATTGCTTCCTGGGTACCATGCGTTGTTTACGCTCGAGCCAGATTGGCGGAAACGCCATGGCTTCAATAGTCGATTACAACTGTCGCCGCCCAAGTTGGTTCAAGCGATTGGCCTGATTGACCAACTTGACCAAGAGCTAACCGACCGCAGGCCGGGGTTTGGCGTCATCGCCACAACAACGCTCTTGCAATTGGTGACCTTTCTTGCTCGCTGTTACAGCCAATCACGCAATCCCCAGAGCAAATCCTTGCTGAGAATTGCGGAAGCGATTTCCCTAATCGAACGTCACTACGCCGATCCACTCACGCTCGACGAACTGGTTGAAATCTCTGGAATGTCTCGGCGAAACTTCCTGCGAGCGTTCGAGTCGACCATGGGCTGTCCACCAATCGCCTACCTGATCCGGTTAAGAGTTCGCCAAGCCTGTAAATTGCTCGCACAAAGCGAAAAGAGCATCACTGAAATTGCGATGTTGGTTGGATTCAGCGACAGCAATTACTTCAGCCGTCAATTCAAAACGCTGACCGGATCATCACCAAGAGATTATCGAAACAACCACCTGAGATGATGATCGGTTGGTGATTCGCCCCTTATGGGTGCCTTGACCCACAAATCAGTCATCCCATTTCATTTGTCAGGAGTCATGACTGTGAAAGATGAGACCAAGACAACGGCCCAGCTGATTGAAGCGTTGCGTCGTCTTCGGGCGAAGAGTCATGATCCGCCCTCATCGCGTAACGATGCTTGGCAGAGCTTTATGACTGCTTCCAGGGACGGTTTGTTCTTTTTTGATAGCGACCTCCGAAATCTTTATGCGAACCCGGCGGGCCTCGACATGACCGGACTAACGGCGACGAACATCATTGGGAAGCCTCTAATGGATGTCGTGCCAAGTCTGGAGCAGAGCGGCAGAGACGCTGCGTATCGCTCGGTTATTGAGTCAGGGCTCCCATTTCAGATTGATCAACTTGTTCCTCATCCCAAGCTTGGCCCGATCCATGTCTCGTTGACCGCATTCAAGATTCAGGACGGTCTCGGTATTATCGTCACCGACATCACGGAGCGCAAGCAGGCGGAGTCTGCCCTAGAATTTGCCAGTATCGCCTACGAAAACGGACTCGCCGCCAATAGCACAGCGGATGTCAACGGCATCATCAACACGGTCAATGGTTCCTTCGTCTCCACATGGGGGTACGCCTCCAAAGACGAAGTCATCGGCAAGCCCATACCCGATTTTCTTGACGACCCCGAGAAATCGCAGGCGATTCTGGCAGCGCTCCATCGTGTCGGAACTTGGCAGGGGGAATTTCTGGCGAGAAGAAAGGACGGCTCCACTTTCGTCGCGGAGAGCCGGGCTACGCTTCTGATCAACAAAGATGGCACGTCAAAGGGCTTCGAATCTTCAGTGCTAGACATCACCCAGCGCAGGAGGGCAGAGGAAGCTGTCCACCAAGCTCGTGCTGAGCTGGAGCAGAAAGTCAAGTCGCGGACAGAAAAGCTGAGGGCGTTGACCGCCAAGCTGATCCGGGCGGAGGAGGAAGAGCGTAAGAGAATCGCCCACATTCTGCACGAAGACCTCCAACAGGTCCTTGTGGGGACAAGGTTCACGCTCTCCGCGCTGAACATGGAAAATATCCCGACCGAGAAGCGGCAGCAATTGCTAGACAAAATTGATGACCAATTGCGTAGGGCGCACCAGATCACGCGTTCCATCTCCCTGGATCTCCATCCTCCAGTCCTTCACGTCGAGGGGGTCGGTGCAACGCTCGAGTGGCTCAAAGGTGATATGAAAGAAAAGTTTGGTATGACGCTGACCGTCGATGCGGACGAAGAGGCCGAACCTACAACGGACGGCTTGCGCACCTTCATCTTGCAAGCCGTTCGTGAGTTGCTTCTCAATGTCGTCAAACATGCGGGCGTGAAACGTGCCCAAGTGCGACTGAAACCGCACAGCGACGATTGGATGCTTGTCGAGGTCAATGACAAGGGCGCGGGATTCAACCCGAATCAGACAAGGCACTGCAACAGCTTCGGGCTCTTCAACATAAGCGAACGTGCGGAACACCTCGGTGGTCAGATGGAGATTCAGAGTGCAACCGGAAAGGGTACACGAATCACGCTAATCATGCCGCGAAGTTGATGCCAGACATTCGCCGGATTCAGGCTGGGGGCGAAGCCCTTCGTTGTCGGAACCCTTTAGGCGTTTTTCGTAAATGCAGAGGTAAACGCTTCAAGATTGTCGCTCGTCTTGCTATCGACCCCGACCCATGATCTTCCACTTCGTGATCAGTCCTTCGACAGGCTTCTGAGCCCAGCGAAAGCTGCACCTCTGGCAATCCTTGGCGTTGAACACCCAGCACAAGGCCTGCTCCTAGTGGACCGTCAAGGTTATAACTGCGAGTTGGGACGTAGTGGACCTCGCCAGAAGCCCCTAAGAACATTTGAGTTACGGATTTCTGGCGTAATCCACTACCCTAAAATTTGGCTCTCCCACGGAATGGGTGGGGAGCTGTTTGCTATCTTCATGCCGATCCCCCGTTTTTTTGGCTCATCCGGCGGAAGCGTGCGCAGGAGGTTTTCGAGGCATCTCTCCGGTGTCCCATCATTGCTGGCAGGAGCTATTTTCACTTGTTATCGTGCAGTTGCCGGGAGAAACGGAGTGGAGCTCTGCAGAGGTGCAACTTGACAAGGGATATCCCGGTCGACGGTGCGCTAAGGGTGCTACCGGTTCCCTGCGGACGACCGTCCGTCGGGGACTCTTTTCTAAGAGATCATTGGACACCGGAGCCATACCTCCAAAAAACCTCGAGTCTGGGTTCCGCGCGCTTCCGTCGGATGAGCCGAAACTCTTCCCTTCCTGGCCCAGTTATCTTTCGGTAGGTTGCTCCGCAGCAGAGCCTGCCTCGTGTTTGACTGGGCAATCCTCAATAGGAAGGAGAACAGACATCCAATTGTTTGCAGTGACATGTGGCAGGCGTACTTGAAAGTGATTGCCAAGAAGGGCCCTCACGCGATTCGTATCCTGGACCGTTTTCACGTCATGCATCGGCAGGTAAGTTTCTTGATGCTTGGTGTACTCGCGCGATGAGAAGCAAAATCGATCCGATGAAGGATTTAGCAACGACGCTCCGCAAGAAACGCGAATTGCTGCTGAACTGGTTTCGAGCCGGAGGGACGTTGTCATCCGGCGTTGGAGAAGGTTTTAACAACAAGCGAAAACGGGTTACCAGATATTCCTAAGGTTTTCGCACCCAAGAAGCTCACGAAACAGCGCTCGATCACAACCTTGGTGCGCTGCCAGAGCCAAAATTCACCCACAGATTCTTCTAAGGAAGCAAAATTTAATGCTGACGGATCACTCGAGACTCAAGTTCGTCTTAAACGAATTCTCGAATGATGTCTGGGCGTGGAGCGGGGATCACCACTTTGTCGACCAACAATCCTTTGCGTTCGATCACCGCACTGCCAATCTCGACCGCTTCCGTGACCGACGCAACGTCGCCGGTTAACGAGACCCAGCCCTTACCGCCGATGGCCATCGCCAAGTGAATCGTGATCAACTGGACCTGAGTCGCTTTGACCGCTGCGTCCGCGGCCTCGATAACCGAGGCGACGCTGAACGCTTCGATGACGCCCAGCGCCTTGAGCTCCGGCATATGACTCACACCACTGATCGCAGGAAAAACCGACGGGTGGACGTTTGGAATGACTAACTGATCGACGACGGTATGGGCACCGGCCGCGACGCCGGCCTCGATCGCCGAAGTCACGGCATCGACGTTGCCACCAATCAGTACCATGTACTTGCCGGGACAAATGGTTCGATTGACAATGATCTTGACATTGGCTGTCTTGAGCACGGTATCGGCGATCAAAAAACCTCGCGCGATGCTAGACGTCTCGACGATACCAATTGCTTTGCCGTTTTCCATCGATCTTCCGTTCGTTCGTTAAGCTGTGATTTCAATGTTGCTTGCGCTGATTTTCGTCACGCGCCCGTCAATACTGGCGTGGACGGGACACCCTAATTGCTGCTCGTCAACCGTTGCAATCGTCTCTCCGCAACGAACGGTATCACCGACCGCAACGATGGGCGTTGCCGGAGCGCCGACATGTGAGTTCAAAGGAATGGTCACTTGCGGTGGTTGCCAATTGTCAAAGCTGACAAACGGTGCCTTGACGTCGTACGGAGTCAGTCCCAATCGAGTGATCAGCCGTGGAATTGGGATTTCGCGACCTTTGCGACTTGGATGAGGATCTCGAAACAGCGTCTCCAGTTCCAGCTCCGTTCGACCCTGTTGGTTCTTCCGCAAAGTTTGCTTGGCGTCGGCACAGATATTTTTGGGATCGAGTGATTCCGGGCAAGCAATCATCGTGCAGACGTTGCACTCGCAACAGTACTGAGCCCACAAACTGGTTCGATCCTTGGCCTCACCCGTCATCAGCAAAGTACGCATCACGCGATGGGGCTCAATCGGGTAGCCCATGATGTATCGAGGACACAGTTCCGTGCACATCGAACACTGATCGCATTGGCCGTGGCCGACCCGCGTATAGGTTTCTTGCGACTCCGTCTTTCGCTTAGCGAGGTAGTGATCCTTTGGCAACGCAATGATGCCACCCATGTTCTTTCCGACCGGTGTGGATAAATCGGTCGTGACGCCGCCCATCATGATCCCACCCGTCAAAATCAGCGGATCGTCGACCGTCAATCCACCGGCCAATTCCAAACATTCCGCGATGGTTACGCCAACGGGGACCACGGTCGTCAACGGATTGGCCACCGCACCGCATACGGTGACGAATTTGTCGACTACCGGCTGGCCTTCGAGGGCCAATGCTACATTGATAATCGTCTCGACGTTATCCACCACACAACCCACATTCAGCGGAATGCCGCCGGGCGGAATCAATCGACCCGAGATCTCGTAAACCAGAATGTATTCGTCGCCCGCGGGATAAACGTTTGGATAGACCAGGCTTTCGAAACGGTTTGTGCCGAGATCGCCTTGGAAGCGATCAATCACATCTTCGTTCTTCTTCTTGACGGCAACCGTAACGGTCGATGCGTCGGTGAGATCACGGAGGATTCGCAGGCCTTGAAAAAAGGCATCCTGCCGCTGCAGCATCGATTCACGATCTTTTTGAAGCAACGGTTCACATTCTGCACCGTTGGCGATCACGTGTTCAACGGTCGCGTCGAGCTTCTTGTAGGTAGGGAACCCGGCGCCGCCAGCCCCAATCACTCCAGCATTTCGAATTTGCCGAAGCAGTTCCAGTTTCTCAGCTGTCGCTATGCCCATGATGTCGCTACACCCATGATTTCGTCCAATTCCCGCCGTATACGAAGGTACCACTGACGACCTGCGCCAGGGATTGCGTCTCGCAATTTTTGACTATCTTAATCAAATGTTCTCATTTTGCAGCGCCACTTTGTTGGGCAGCGACGTACTGCGCCCGCTAATCAACAACCGCAATCCACGTGGATTGGTTTTGCGAAAGGATCCCGTTCTGCAGATCAGGCCGACCCTAGCGATATTGCCCTCCCCGTGTGAAACTTTCTATTAACGGTTTTGTAAGAATCCACGCAAAAAAAGTATACGATTGGATAGTGCCGTCGTGAACGGCCGATTTCGAGGGCCAACAAGGAAATCTTGGCCAAAGGCGCATGTTCGACTAAGGCCAAGCAAGTAGGGACATACTCTTAGATCGACTTTTTCCGTATGGCCCTCCCTCGGAAGAGGTCGTGCAGTTTTTAAGTTGTTGATTGAAAAAGACTTACAAGATTTACCTCTCCCTCTGGGCATTGGTATCTACACAAGTTTCCTTAGTTTGTAGACTGCCCTGGATGGAATCAATCTTCCGCGGCTGGAGCCGCGTCTGCAACGTCGTTATCTGCAATTGGTGCAGGAACACATGAAATCGGCCCTGGCGAACCTTCATCGACTGGCATATGCAATACGAAATCGATCAAGCTCACCCAAATCGAAACCTGATTCAGCACTACACTCCACCAAAGCTCGCATGTTGACCGGCGCAACGCCGGTTACACCCATTTCTCACTTTACCATTGTGTCGTGACGGCTGAAGGAGTTCACGCGTTGTCGGGGATGCGAAATCTGAAATTACTTGGGATCGGAGTTGCTGGCGTCACCTCGGATGACATGCAAGTTCTGAAGTACATGAAAGAGCTTCGCGAAATCCAACTGGGTGGCCAACTTGACGAACAAACGTTGGAAATCTTGACAGGACTACCGGAGTTGGAAAGCGTTAGGTTGGGTGAAACCTCGCTGACAGAAAAGGGGCTACAGTCTCTCGGAAAGTTAACAAAGCTCCGCGTTTTAGGTCTTGGTTATTGCACCATTACTGGAGACGGCCTGAAATACCTAGGAAGTTGCAGCGATCTCGAGGTTATGACCCTAGTTAGTGCTACCGTAGAGGATCTCTCCGGGCTGCAAGCCTTGTCGAATCTCCGATTTCTGGACATAATAAATACGTTAGCGCCACGCAATCAGGTCGCCGCAATTCAGAGGGCGTTACCCGAGTGCAAAATCATCTCTGATTCGGTCCGTGGGCTAGCATGGACGAAAACCGACCCTGACCAACTGGCATGCCAGTGGCTGATTTCCGTCGGTGGACACGGAACAATAGTCGAGTTCAACGGATTCCTTTCACATCTTCCCGACGGCGAATTAGGGATCTTCTCAGAAGGCATGTTCTGCTATCTCCGCACCGTTGATGTTGCCGATAATGCAGCGGTTGATGACACCAGCTTAAAGAACCTCGCCGGGTTGATCCATCTGGAAAAGCTGAACTTAAAAGGCACGTCGATTACCGATGCGTGCATCCCCCACTTCGAACGCCTTCGCGCTCTGAGATGGCTGAAACTGACCGGCACGAAACTCTCTGCCGAGGGTGTCAGCCGGATCGCAGCGATGCTTCCTGAGTGCGGGATCATCAGCGAGCACGGCGGCAGCATCAATGGGAATCCAGGCGACGCACCTAATTTCGCACTTGCGTTTGACGGTAAAACGGCCGATGTCGAACTCACACAAATCGAACATAACCCCGACGGCTCCTTCACAATCGAAGCGACGGTGGCTCGGGCGGAATCGTCGGCCGAACAGATCAATATCCTAAGCGCCGAAGACAGCGATGGTTCCATTGTCATGGCGATTCTCGCTAACGGTCGTCCCGCAGTTCAAATGTGGGAGAGGACGAACGTGCCCCAAAGCGAAGCGTTGAGCGTGGTTCAGCCCGGCACACTTACTCATATTGCGGGCGTTTTTGACGACGAAGTCTTGCGTGTTTTCGTGGACGGCAAACTGGAAGGAACCGCGTCGATAGGAAAACTTGCTCAGCCGTCCAGTATTTTTTATCTAGGAAAGGAGTTCGAGCACGGGCAGAAGTTCGACGGCACGATCGACGAAATTCGGATCTCCAGCACCGCTCGCTACAGCGAGGACTTCACGCCAGTCGAGCGATTCGAACCGGACGAACACACGCTGGCTCTCTATCACTGTGACGAGGGTACCGGCGGTGCGTTGCGAGACTCCTCCGGCAATGGCCACGACGGCTGGATCCGCGGGGCGACATGGGTCCGGCGCTCCGATCAGGCCAACATGAACCGCGCCGACAAGGACGTTACCAACGACGACCTCGATCGCAAGGTTGCCGAAGCAGTGCTCAAACAGGGTTTCGAAGGACTCATTCTCGTGTTGAAATCGAATGGCGAAGAGCGACGGCCTGTACCCGGAGATGCATTGCCGGACCCCAGCGAACCTTTCTTTATTTCACGTCTTAGCGTCAAACTTGCGATCAACGACTCAAGCGATCTTCTCTCTGATATAGGACGTCTTTCGGATCTGAATGCCCTTAATTTGCATAACACTGGTGCGCCGCAGGCGTCTTGGCAAGACCTGTCCCCTCTGAGTGGATTAACACAACTCGAACATTTCTCACTTAACCATTGTGCCGTGACGGCTGAAGGAGTTCACGCGTTGTCAGGGATGCGAAATCTGAAATTCCTTGGGATCGAGGTTGCTGGCCTGACATCGGATGACATGCAAGTTCTTGGGGACATGAAAGAACTTCGAAACATCTATCTCGCTGGCCAACTTGACGAACAAACGTTGGAGATTTTGACGGGATTACCGGAGCTAGATAATGTTTCGTTGACCTATACCTCACTGACAGATAAGGGGCTACAGTCTCTCGGAAAGTTAATAAAGCTCCGCGGTTTAGATCTTCGTTGGTGCACCATTTCTGGAGACGGCTTGAAATACCTAGGAAGTTGCAGCGATCTCGAGGTTATGACCCTAGCTAGTGCTACCGTAGAGGATCTTTTCGGGCTGCAAGCCTTGTCGAATCTCCGATTTCTGGACATTGTCAATACGTTAGCGCCACCCGATCAGGTCGCTGAAATTCAGAGGGCATTACCCAACTGCAAAATCATCTCTGATTCGGTCCGTGGGCTAGCATGGACGAAAACCGACCCTGACCAATTGGCATGCCAGTGGCTGATTTCCGTCGGTGGACACGGAACGATGGTCGAGTGGAGCGGATTTGGTGCGCATCTGCCCGACTTCGAATTGGGGATCTTCTACGAAGGCATGCCCTGCTATCTCCGTAGCGTTGATGTTACCGATAATGCAGCGGTTGATGACACCAGCTTAAAGAACCTCGCCGGGTTGATTCATCTGGAAAAGCTGAACTTAAAAGGCACGTCGATTACCGATGCGTGCATCCCCCACTTCGAACGCCTTCGCGCCCTGAGATGGCTGAAACTGACCGGCACGAAACTCTCTGCCGAGGGTGTCAGCCGGATCGCAGCGATGCTTCCTGAGTGCGGGATCATCAGCGATCAGGATGGCAGCATTGATGGGAATCCAGGCGACGCACCTAATTTCGCACTTGCGTTCGACGGTAAAACGGCCGATGTCGAACTCACACAAATCGAACATAACCCCGACGGCTCCTTCACAATCGAAGCGACGGTGGCTCGGGCGGAATCGTCGGCCGGACAGATCAATATCCTAAGCGCCGAAGACAGCGATGGTTCCATTGTCATGGCGATTCTCGCTAACGGTCGTCCCTCAGTTCAAATGTGGGAGAGGACGGGCATGTCCCAAAGCGAAGCGTTGAGCGTGGTTCAGCCCGGCGCACATACTCATATTGCGGGCGTTTTTGACGACGAAGTCCTGCGTGTTTTTGTAGACGGCAAACTGGAAGGAACCGCGTCGATAGGAAAACTTTCTCAGCCGTCCAGTATTTTTCATCTAGGAAAGAATTTCGAGCACGGGCAGAACTTCACGATCGACGAAATCCGGATTTCCAGCACCGCTCGCTACAGCGAGGACTTCACGCCAGTCGAGCGATTCGAACCGGACGAACACACGCTGGCTCTCTATCACTGTGACGAGGGTACCGGCGGTGCGTTGCGAGACTCCTCCGGCAATGGCCACGACGGCTGGATTCGCGGTGCGACCTGGGTCAAATCCTCCGATCACACGCCCGAGCGCGAAGTCGTCTTGAAGCCCGAGGGGAGTCTTTCCGAAGCGGAGAACCTCGATCAAGATGACTCGATCGAGATTGTGATAGAATGAGGCTCCATCGCGGAGTCTTTCCACCCCCTAGCAACGACACCCCGCCCTCGGTCGCTTCCTTAGCCCCCCACCACCGATCCTCGATCTTTTTTTTCAAGATCGTTGACAAATGACGAGAAAGTGAACTCATGGTATTTCTGCCAACACGTTTCACCCGGTTGCTCGCGTTGTTTTCTTCCGGACTCCTCTGTTTCTCCGGCTCCTTGGTGAGCTCGCTCTCGCTCGCAGAGGATTCACCCACCGCGTCGGTCGCGAACCGTCGTGATGACGTGGTGGAAGCCGCGGTTTCGCTGAGAGTTCAGAATGAAAGTCATTTTCTTGATTCAAAAAATTGTGCGGTTTGTCATTCCAATTCGAACTGGGCCGTGGCGATGCGCGACGCAAAGCGAAGACCTGTGGCTCCCTACGATTTATGGCAATCGTCGATGATGGCCAATTCTTCGCGGGACCCTTTTTGGCGAGCCGTTTTGTCCGCTGAAGTTGCGGCAACGCCGTCCATGAAAGGGGTGATCGAAGAAAAATGTACGCGTTGCCATACGCCAATGGCCGCGCCAACGCCGGAAAGTCCTGATGGCAAAGTTCTGGCCTATTTGACTAACCAGGATCAGCGTTCCCAGCTTGGATTGGACGGCGTTTCATGCACCGTGTGCCATCAAATCGCGGACCAAAACCTCGGAACGGACGCCTCCTTCACGGGGCATTTTGAAATCAATCAGGAACGGAAGATCTTTGGTCCGCATGCCGATCCTTTTACCATGCCCATGCAACACCATGTCGGTTACACACCGACTCATAGCAATCATGTTCTGAAATCGGGACTCTGTGCGACTTGTCACACAGTGATGACCCACAGTGTTGATGCCGACGGGCGTCCAACCGCAGGTGAATTTCATGAGCAAACGCCCTACCTTGAATGGCGAAATTCCGTGTTCAACGACGAAGTGGACCCTCCGAGCAACGAGGCGAAGAGCTGTCAAGCTTGTCACATGCCCACAACCGATGTCGACGGAGAGCCGATCGCGACTCGGATCGCGCACAATCCAGGTGGGCGTGACTTTCCGTTCCTCGGACAACGGACCCCGTTTGGTCGGCATGCTTTCCTTGGCGGCAACACTTTGATGAAGCGGATCCTGCGCGACAATGCGAAGGAGCTGGGAGTGATCGCGCCGGCTGAGGCCTTTGACCAGTCGATCCAAACGACCTTGCAGTTTCTGCAAAACGAGTCTGCGGAAATTGAAATCAAAACCGTTTCGGTCGAGGGCAACCAGCTCAGAGTGCCGGTGGTGGTCCGCAATCGAAGTGGGCATAAGCTTCCAACGGCTTATCCGAGTCGACGAGTCTGGGTCGAGTTGGTTGTCACCGATGTCAACGGCCAAACGGTTTTCTCGTCGGGGCAGACCAACTCCGACGGCGAATTGGTCGACGCCGATGGCAACGTTCTGATCAGCGAACAGGCCGGCGGACCGGTGAACGAGCATCATTCGGTTGTCAATCAGTCGGATCAAGTCCAGGTTTACGAAACCATCATGGGGGATGCCGACGGGAAACCGACCTTTACCTTGTTACGAGGTGCAACTTACGTGAAAGACAATCGTTTGTTGCCGCGGGGTTGGGATCCTGACCACGCCGATGGTCCCGCCACACGTCCCTATGGGATCGGCGAAGACAGGGATTTTGTTGGCGGCAGTGACTCGCTGATTTACGAAATTCCGATTCCATCACCCGGGGAATACACGGTGAAGGCAACGCTCATGTTCCAAGTGATCACCCCGCGTCACGCAAGCGAATTGTTTCGGTTTGAGACGCCCGAAGTGGCGCGTTTCCGCAGGTTGTTTGAGCAAGCCAATCGGAAACCCGAGGCATTGGCATCGACGACGCAAACCGTGTCGGCTGGGCAACGTTGACGTCAAATCAGGTGAGAGGTCAATAATAGGAAACGAGCATTTTGGCTGACAGCATTCGCGGTCTATTTCAAGTCCCAGACGGTTAAATCGTCTAGCGAGAGCGAGTCACCTCGCATGACGAAACGATAATTGGGTTTTTCGGTATCGAGGCTTGCGTGGGAAGCTTTGACAACGAGGCCATTGTCCGTTTGTGCAACCACCTGATCGCCCAACATCTCCACTTGCAGGGTGTACCATTTTCCCTGCTCAAACTTTCCATTGCCCCTTCGCGACCACGAACCTCTCAGGAAGCGCGGAATCAAACGACTCCTTTATTGTGGGTTCGCCGAGTGTAGCGATCAAAGGATCAAGCGAAGCGTTCTTCTCTGCGGATGCCGTGCTGAGAAGATTCACCAAAAAGATCATGCAGAAGCCAAAATTGCGAATCATCATCATACCTACGGAGTGAGCGGTGAAGGAAACAAGAACAGTGTACTCGGTCCTGACCGGCAATGGGAAAGTGGCCCCAGTCCATTGAACTTGCTGCCTGGGCGGGATGGCTGCTGTTGATATCCGCCACGGCGCGGCTTAGAATTCTCATTATGAATCTATCCCTGCTTGGCATAATTGCCACCGCCCTCGTGTTGTCCGTTACCCTCAATGCCGAAGAGTTCGTCTTTGAGGCAAACTATGACGAGTCGAAGATTCCGGCCTACGAGTTACCGGATGTCCTTGCCGGAGTGACGACGGCTGACGACTGGGTGGCAAAGCGTGTCGAATGGTACGACCTGCTTTCGCGAGAGATGTTCGGAATGGCTCCGCCTGAGAGTCAAGGGGCGACCCAATTTCGATCTGCAGCGGACAACACGCTGGTTCTCGACGGTAAGGTGCTGCTGCGACAGCTGATCGTGGAACTTGCTGGCAAGGAATTGAACCTTGCCTTGTTCTTGCCGAAGTCTGCGACTGAAAAAGCGGTCCCCGTTTTCCTTGGGTATAACTTTAACGGCAACCATACCGTGATCGATGATCCTGCGGTTTTGCTTCCGCAGAGTTGGATGCGAAGTACTTCGGATCATCAAGCTCATGAAAAGGATCGAGGCACATCCGCAAGTCGCTGGTCGATTGAACAGATTGTCGATGGCGGATTCGGGTTGGTGACTTTGTACTACGGAGACGTCGATCCTGATTTCGATGATGGTTTCAAGAACGGCGTTCACGAGCAACTCGGAATTCCTGCCGCTGACCAGGCGGCATCGATCGCGACCTGGGCGTGGGCGTTGAGCCGAGTCGTGGATGTTTTGGAAAAGGTGGAAGAAGTGGATGCGACAAAAGTTGCCGTCTTCGGTCATTCGCGACTTGGCAAAACCAGTTTGTGGGCAGGTGCATCGGACGAGCGAATTGCACTGGTGATTTCAAATGATTCTGGCTGTGGTGGTGCTGCCTTATCACGCCGGAGGATCGGAGAAACGGTATGGCGAATCAACGACTCCTTCCCACACTGGTTCTGCGGAAACTTCAAGAAGTACGGAAACCATGAAGCCGACATGCCATTCGACAACCATGTGCTATTGGCACTCGTTGCGCCGCGTCCCCTCTACGTTGCAAGCGCCGAAGCGGACCAGTGGGCTGATCCAAAAGGTGAGTTCTTGTCATGTCTGCATGCCGACCCTGTCTATCGGCTGCTGGGCACCGAGGGTTTGCCGACCGACACCATGCCCGCGGTGAATGAACCGGTCCATGGACAGATTGGCTACCACATGCGAAGTGGAAAGCACGATGTGACCGACTTTGATTGGCAGCAGTACGTGGAATTCGCAACGCGGCACCTTTCGAAATTGGGGCCACGCTGATCTTTCACCGAAGCGCATCCACGCGATATTCGAAACTGGCCTGAATTCGTAGACGACCGCAGCGGCATCGTCTTAGCGTTGCGTGTCCTGTTTCTTGAACTCTTTGTGAATTGTTGCGCCCGATGAGGTAAATGGTCGAGCCTTCTCAGTCAGGCCCAGTCCCTTTTTCGATTCTGCCTGTTTTGCAGCAAACCCATGACACACTCGAAGGTTCTCGCAGTTGATCGATTGTTCAAAGCATTTGGTGACATCCACGCCGTTTCCGGTGTGTCGTTCGCGATTAATGCGGGCGAAGTCTATGGCTTGCTAGGCCCCAACGGCGCGGGGAAAACGACAACGATCGACATGATCTGTGGCTTACGGAAGCCTGATAGCGGGACCGTGTCGATCAATGGGAAAGATTTCTCAATCGATCCCAAATCCGCCCAGCAAAGCATGGGGGTCGTGCCCCAAGAGGTTGCTCTCTATGAAGAGCTTTCAGCCGAAGAAAACCTGTTGTTTTGGGGGAAACTTGCCGGATTGTCATCCAAGTTGGCAAAGGAGCGAACCGAACACCTGCTGCACGACCTGATGCTAACCGATCGGCGCCGCGACGCGGTTCGCACCTATTCGGGTGGAATGAAGCGACGGGTCAATATCGGTTGCGCTCTGCTTCACAACCCGCAACTGTTGTTGCTGGACGAACCGACCGTTGGCATCGATCCGCAAGCTCGTGCGAACATTCTCGAGTTTGTTCGCGGCCTGACCGCACAGGGCACCGGAGTGCTCTACACGACGCACTATCTTGAGGAAGCCGAAACACTTTGTGACCGGATCGGAATCATCGACCACGGAAAACTACTGGCCGAAGGAACCTTACAGGAATTGCAAAATCGTTTGAGCGGTGACCGATTGTTCGTATTGGAAGGCGACTTCGCGAATGCAGATCCGAAGCAATGGACTGGATTTGCCGATCGTTTCCGAATCCTAAGTCAGCGCGAGCATCAGCTTATCCTCGCATCGGTCGACGAGCGTCACCCGTCTGATTGTTTGCGAGAGCTATTGGACATTCCTGTTAGGGTTGACAACGCAATGGTGAAGAAACCGAATCTAAATGACGTCTTTTTGCAACTCACTGGACGAGAACTGCGAGAATAAGATGCTTGGAACATTGCTGCGGAAAGACTTGCGACGACTGCGCTCCAATTGGGTCGGTTTTGCGATTTTGTTGGCCATGCCGATCGGCATCACCGCACTCGTTGGCAGCGTCTTTGGCCCATCGGCTCGTAACGGAGAGATGCCTCGTATCCAACTAGCGATCGTGAACGAGGATCAAGGATTGATCGGAAACATGATCGCCACCGCCGCCTCTGGTGAACAGGCTGCTGACTACCTCGATTCGGTTGGCGTCACTCGCTCCGAGGCGATGGACTTGATGAACAACAATCAGATCAGTGCCGTGATCGTTATCCCAAAAGACTTTACCGAGAAGTACGTTTCGGGTCAGTCAACACCGCCGATCGAGTTGATTAAGAATCCAGCGCAGTCCTACATGCCGGCGATTACTGAAGAGTTGCTGCGGTTAGTGACCGAGGGACTCAACGCGGTTTCTCTGAACTTGGTCGATGAGATGCCAGATGTCATCGAAATTCTCGATGCCCCCGGCGCACCGGATACCGTTCGCTTGGCAAGCATCATGACACGCATCGGTGATCGGCTGAAGCGGGCGGAAGGCTACCTTTTTCCACCGGTGATTGGGCTTCAACGAGGCACCGTCGAGGATCCCGAAATTGCCGATGAGGAAAGCGAAGGCTTTAACGTGTTTGCACTGGTCATGCCGGGACTCGCCGCGTTGTTTCTGCTGTTTACCGCTGAGGCGACAGCTAGAGATTTGGTCGTTGAGCGAAGGACGAAAACGCTCAATCGCTTTCGCACATGCCAAGTTCGTTTGTTGCCGTTCTTCGTCGCCAAAGCAGTCTATTCGTATACGGTCGTGATCCTTGCTGCGGTGATCATGCTTGTCGGTGGAGCATGGATTTTTGGAATCCAATGGCGAAGCCCAGTTGAGACCGCCATCCTCACCTCCGCCTATTCCGCGTTTTGTGTTGGATTTGCATACCTGATGGTCGCAGTCATTTACCGTGAAAAACGGATTGCGATTTTGTCGACGATCCTCATCATGATGATTGGATTTCTCGGTGGTTCGATGCTACCGAGCCAGAATTTGCCGCCATTCATTCGAGATATTTTGTCCCCCAGGATGCCAAATCACGCCTTTGCGGAATCGATCAAAAATCTTCAGTTTGGTTTTCCCGGCCCGAATTGGGCGACCGCGTCGATTGGTCTAGTGGCAGTTGGCGCTACGATGTTGATGATCGCGATCCCGCTGTTCCAATACCGACTTGATCAGGGAGCAGAGGAATGAGATGCATTTGGGTGATCGCGAGCAATGATCTTCGTGTTTTCTTGAAAGACAAGGGCGGCTATTTTTGGTTGTTCGTGATGCCCGTTGTCTTTATCTATTTCTTTGGAACGGCAACGGGTGGATCGGATCGCCCCCCCGAGGATCCGCGTCCCACAGTGGTCGTCCATAACGAGGATAGCGGCTACGTCGGAGCAATCTTTCTTGAACAACTTGAACAAGAAGGGTTTCGGGTGATTGATTGGGTTGATGCCGATCCCGCCGAACGAACCCTCCATATTCCTGAGGACTTCACTGCGAAAGTCGAATCGGCAGAGCAAGTCGATGTCGAGTTCTTTCGGCGGTCGGATAGTGATTTGCAGCCAGCGGCGATGGTTGAAGTGCGAATCGTACGTGCGATCACTGCGGTCACATCGGCGATCTTTGCCGTGGTTTCGCAGGAAGCTGATTCGATGCTCCGTGAAGCGCCGTTAAGGGCGATGCTTGCACGCGAAAAGCCCGTCCAGTTGGAGGTTCAGTTCGCCGGACGCAGGAAGATCCCATCGGGATTCGAGCAATCCGTCCCAGGATATCTCGTCATGTTTGTCTTGATGAATTTGCTGATCTTCGGAGGCCTGGCGATATCACAGGAGCGATCGGGCGGAGTGCTACGCCGTATCGCCGTTCATCCAGTATCAAGAATGCAATTGGTCGTTGGCAAAATTCTTGGGCGATTTCTGTTAGGGATCGTACAGATCGTCTATTTGCTGTTGATCAGCAAACTCGTTTTTGGCATGGACTATGGCGACAACCTGTTGTTGATTGGTGTCACGTTGGTGGTTTTTGCTTGGGGCTGCGCTTCACTCGGCGTCCTGATTGCCGCGGTTGTCAAAAATCAAGAGAGCGTTCAAGGGCTATGTACGTTAGGCTCGATCGCGATGGCTGCGCTCGGAGGCTGTTGGTGGCCTCTTGAGATTGTTCCCGATTTTGCTCGCCAAGTGGGTCAACTCTTTCCCACCGCGTGGGCAATGGATGCGATGCACCAGTTGATCAGTTTTGGCGGAGGTCTAGCGGAGATTTTGAATCCGCTCGGTTTGATCGCACTGTTCGCAATCACGACCAGTCTGCTCGCGGCAAAATCGCTGCGTTTTCAATGACTTCGTCGGCATAAATGGTCATGACGGAGGATTCGTTTCTAGCGAGCCTCCAGAGACACCCTCCCCACGGGCTCCTCGAACAGCTACACTAAGAGCCTACTCTTTCTTACAAAGTCTTGATTTTCTGACAAATCGAATGGCGATTGAAACGAACGCGAATCGCGCTTATCAGCACTTGCGCAATAAGCTGATAGCCGGCGATTTCGAGCCCGGCAGCAGATTGCTTTACGGCCCCATTGGAAAGGAAATCGGCGTCAGCGCGACACCTGTTCGAGAAGCTGCGGGCCAGTTGGCCAATGAAGGATTGGTGGACCTGGTGCCCAACATGGGGGCAATCGTGTGTAGCCTTAATCGGAACGATCTGATTGAGATTTATGAGGTTCGCGAGGTGATCGAGCCGGCAACGGCGGCACTGGCGGCCCAGCGGATCATTGCTCGTCAACTCGCGCAGATCGAGAAGGAGCTTTCGGACATGCGGGCGCTCACGGTGGAGCATCGGCAATCCGAACGGAAATTTGCGGGGAAACGAATCAGCAAACGCTTCGATAAAGCGGACTATCAATTCCATAAGCTGATCGTTGAAGCAACTGGCAACCAGGCTTTGATGCGCACCGCATCCCAATCGCACGTCCTTACACTTGTCTTTGGCATTCGCCAACACGCCTACACCTCCGCAGGAATGCAACGCACGTGCGACGAGCACGAGCGAATTCTGGCTGCGATTCGAACGGGAAACGCGGAACAGGCCCGAGCCGCCTCGGCAGCGCACATTCAAAGAGGACTGCTTGATTCTCTTGCGACGATTGACGAGCAAGCCGAGGCGGAAAACGCCGACTGATCAGACTCGCGATCCGATTGCGGTTTCATTCCGCTACACTTGATTCGGGCAACTTCTTTTCGCACGTTCCCGAGGCAAGTGAGTTGCCCTCGCACGCCCCCGCAGTCGCTTGCATCCACGTTCTCTATAGACTACATTGCAGACAGGCAGGGCTTCGCCTTCAATTCTCGCAGGCTACGCATCTCAATGACGGCAACGACGATTTTCAAGCAGACCTCGAATCCGCAGCACTTCGCCTTGTCCGGCATCGTTCCACCGTTAGTCACGCCGCTCGCAGCAAGGGACACACTGGATATCGAAGGATTGCAGCGTCTGATCGATCATGTGATTGCCGGCGGGGTGGCCGGCGTCTTCATTCTCGGCAGCACGGGCGAAGCACCGAGTCTAAGCTATCGACTCCGCCGTGAAATGATCAAAGAAGTGACGCGACGGGTGGAGGGTCGCGTCCCTGTTCTTGTCGGCGTAACCGACACGGCGTTTGTTGAATCGGTCGCCCTAGCCCAGCATGCGGCCGATTGCGGTGCGGATGCGGCTGTCTTGACAACCCCCTATTACTTTCCGGTGGGACAAACCGAGTTGACGGCTTATGTGCAAAACCTCGCGCCGCTGATTCCGCTGCCTTTGATGCTTTACAACATGCCAGGGTTGACGAAAGTTTGGTTTGAGATTGAGACCCTCCGTAGGCTCTCCACGATTTCGTCCATCGTTGGTGTGAAGGACAGCAGTGGTGATTTGGGCTATTACGCAAACCTCTGCAAACTGAAAACGGTTCGTCCTGATTGGAGCATTTTGCTCGGGCCCGAAGCGCTACTGGCCGAAGCTCACGCACTGGGTGGTGATGGAGGCGTTTGCGGCGGCGCGAACGTCGCACCACAGTTGTTTACCGGTTGTCACCGCGCACTAGTGGATGGTGACATGGATACCGCAGAAAAGCTATCCGAAAAGATTCGCGAGTTCCAGAAAATCTACGATGTCGGCAAGTACGCATCGCGACACATTAAAGCGACGAAGTCAGCACTGTCGATCTTGAACATCTGCAGCGACTTGCCGGCTGATCCTTTCAACCGATTCCTTGAACCGCAGCGAAACCTAGTTGCCGACGTCTTAGCAAGGGTGGGCATCCTATGATCGCTGCCGTGTTATTCAACGGCCTCGACTGGCTGGTGTTAGTCGGATATTTCGTTGGAATTTTGTCTTTGGGCCTGTTTTTCTGGCGGCGAAACAACTCGGCGGACCAGTTTTCTGCGGGCGGGCGAACGCTTCCTGGGTGGTTGTGCGGGCTCTCCATCTTTGCGACCTATCTCAGCAGCATCAGCTATCTGGCATTGCCGGGCAAAGCCTTCGTCGACAACTGGAATGTGTTTGTCTTTTCGCTGGCGATTCCCTTTGCGGCTTTTGTGGCTGTGCATTGGTTTGTGCCGCTCTATCGCCGATCCGGCGAAATTTCGGCGTACTCGTGGATGGAGAAACGCTTCGGGTTGTGGGCTCGAGTTTTCGCAAGTTGTTTTTATTTGATGTATCAGGTCGCACGGATCGGCGTGGTCATGTATTTGATGGCGTTACCAATGGCGGTGCTGTTTGGCTGGGACATTCGCATGATCATCATGGTCACCGGTGTGATCGTCACCGCTTATTCTTTTGTCGGTGGAATCGTTGCTGTGATCTGGGCCGATGCGATTCAAGCGGTCGTGTTGTTGGTCGGCGCGCTGTTGGCGTTGGCAATCCTACTGTTTGGGATGTCAGGCGGACCATTGGAAGTGATGGAACTGGCAAACGAACACGACAAGCTTTCGCTGGGAAGTGCGTCTCTATTGGACTTTTCCACACCGACGATCTGGGTCGTGCTCGCGTTCGGCTTCTTCGACAATCTGCGAAACTTTGGCGTCGACCAAAGCTATGTTCAGCGTTACATCGCCGCCAGCACGGATCGAGAAGCAGCGAAAAGCGTATGGCTCGGTGCATTGTTGTATGTTCCGGTCAGTGCATTGTTCCTTTTCATCGGGTCGTCCTTGTACGCTTTCTATGAACGTCATCCTGCCGAAATTCAGGAGGTTCGTGTGATCGTTGCGGAGCAGCATTTGATGCAGGCTGGCGTGTCCGTTGATTCGGCCGACTATCGCGAGAAGCTCCAGCTCGCGGCCGGTGAACTGACCGAAACCGACTTGGGCGATCGCGTTTTCCCCCACTTTATCGTCTCCCAGTTGCCCCAAGGCGTTCGAGGTTTGTTGATCGCGGCGGTCTTTGCGGCGGCGATGAGTACCGTATCGACTTCGCTGAATTCGTCGGCGACGCTGGTGATGAGCGACTTCTTCAAGCGATTGCTTCGGCCTGGATCGAGTGACAGAACTCAACTCGCTGTCTTGCGAGGTGCCACGATCGCCTGGGGCGTGTTGGGGACGCTGATGGCGCTCACGCTCGTGCAACTGACCGACAGCGTGCTCGATATTTGGTGGCTCCTTTCAGGAGTCTTGGGTGCTGCGATCATTGGTCTGTTCTTGTTGGGTCTGATGGTTCCTTCGATCACAAACCGCCGTGCCATCCGGGTCGTGGGCGTGGGGATCCTTGTGATCGGCTGGATGACCCTCTCCGTGACCGATCGCTGGCCGACATCCTTGGAAAGCTTCTCGAGTCCTTTTCATCCTTTCATGGTCGTTGTCATCGGTCCGTTGGTGATGGTCTTGTTGGGCTATCTCGTGGCTGGGCGAAGCGATGTTGTAAAGGAATCATGAGAGAACCGCTCGCTTAGTCTGGTCAGCCAAGCACCTACGGGCTTTGGGGAGTGTTGGGAACGCGTGCTTCCAAAGCACTGATCGACGAGAGCTCTTGACGCGACAACGTGAGGTTCCCAGTGGGCTGTCGGCCTCGGCGCCATTGCCGCTGTCCGATGACCCGTCGGCTGTCCTGTTCACCAGAGGCGATGGAAAAGCACACAGGGTTCAAGGTGCGCATGCGGCTGAGGATCGCCCCCTTGATGGTTCTGGAATTTTTCGAAGTGTTGTCTTATCGCGTTCTTGGTGCGGCATCCTTCTGAATTCCTGGAAAATTCCGGATGGAACGGGTTAGATTGATACCAGAGCCACAGTCGAATGTTCCGTGTGTCTAGGACACACCAACAAGTCGCCCACGTGACGATGCCCGATGCCCTAAAATCGAACGGGAAGAGAAGTGGATTTTTATGGCCTTTTGAATAACGGCGGCTGGAGCAAGCAATGGTAATGAAGGGAAATAGGAGTGCGGGGTTCATCGTTTATTTTTACGCTGCCCTCTCGTCGATGGCGATATCAGCCGAGCAACCGAATATGGTTGTGGTGCTTGTGGATGACCATGCCTATGAAGCGATCTCGGCCTATGAAAGTCATTTGAAAGACTATGCCCAGACGCCAACCATCGACCGGCTGTTTCATGAGGGCATGCGTTTCGACAACATGACCGTGCCCAATTCGATTTGCTCGCCGAGTCGCGCGGCAATCTTGACGGGGCAGTTCAGCCACGTCAATGGTGTGTTGAGACTCAACGGCAGGATCAATGAGGATTCGCCACAGTATCCTGCGGAGCTACAAAAGCTGGGCTACCAAACTTTTTTGGTAGGAAAATGGCACCTCGAGAATTCGCCGAAAGGGTACGACAAGCACATGACCGTGAAGGGGCAGGGAGCCTACTTTGATCCGCAGCTTTCTGGTTCGGAAGGGTCGTGGAAAAGAGAGGGCTATTCTACCGATGTTTACACGGACATTGCACTCGATTGGTTGGAAAGCAGGGACCGAAAGAAACCATTTCTGTTGAGTCTTCAATTTAAGGCTCCTCATCACGACTATGGCCACGCAGAAAGATACAACAACCTGCTGGCCGGTGTGACCATTCCTGAGCCCCCGACGCTTTACGAAGACGTCCGTCGAGAAGATTCAAATCTAAAGAAGCTGTTTATTCGTGATTCGGCATTCCATATGCTTCATTCAGGGCGTAGGTCGTACTATGAGCGTCATCAGAACGACCAAGTTCCCGATGCGATGGGACAGCACGATGCGAAAAGCGACCGCGACCGAATTCGCGCTGCGTATCAGCATCAGATTCATAAATACATTCGCTGCATTCGCGGCAATGACGACAACCTTAAACGGGTGCTCGGCTCTCTGGAGGCACAGGGCATCCTTGATGATACCGTTGTGATTTACACCTCCGACCAAGGCTACTGGCTCGGGCAACACGGCCTCTACGACAAACGTCTGATATTGGAGTCCTCGGTCCGCACGCCATTCTTGATTCGATACCCGCGGATGATCATGCCGGCAAGCGTGAATGCGGACTTGACGATCAATATCGATGTTGCGCCAACATTGTTGGAACTGGCCGGCGCCGAGATACCTCCAACAATGCAAGGAAGAAGCTTGGTGCCGCTCTTGAAGGGTGAACCCGTTCCTCCAAATTGGCGAACCTCACAGCTCTACACCTATTGGGGCGGTACTCCAAAACACTATGGAGTGCGCGACAAGAGGTTCACGTACGTCGAATCCGATCTTTTTTCGGCCGAACTGTTTGATCGTAAATTGGATCCGCAACAGCAACACAACGTGGCAGGGAATCTCGAGTACGCAACTGTGTTGAGAGACATGAAAGCCGAACTGCGCAAGCAGATCGAGAATTGTGGAATCGGCGTTGAGGAGCTTCCGGGTGCGAACGTAGAGGCAGACAGGAAGGTCATCGCAGGGCAAAGGGCAGCAAAGGGAGGACGCGGGGTGGGCGAGGGAAAGGAGGCGACAAAGACAGCAGGTGAGAGCGGCAAGGAGAGGGTGGGCACATCACGTGAGTAAGCTAAGGATTAAAGCGGCAATCGAACATCGAATGACTTGCCCACCGATTCTGGGGAAGAGCCGTAAAAAAACGCTGAGCCATTTTCTGTGAGGAAAATGGGTTAGAATTTGCCCATCATTTCGCAGCAGAAAGACGACCATGAAGAAGTCGAATTTTACGGACCAGCCGCCCGACGCCTGATTGAGCGAGCCGACAGCGGCGGTTTTGTCGATTGGCTGAGAAAACCGTCGTTGCCAAAAGAGATGACCAAGTCTGCGTATTGAATACCGTAAGTACAATGAGAGGAAGAGATGAGATTGAAACGTTCGGCAACGATGATCTGCCAATTCTGTGCCATCCTGGCGTTGGTGCTTTTCCTCGCAATGAGCGCGACCGCCGAGTCGAAACCGAACATCGTTTTCATTCTCGTCGATGATCTCGGACATGCGGATGTCGGCTTCAATGGATCGGTCTTCTACGAAACGCCCAACATCGACACGCTGGCTCGCGAAGGTTTGGTGATCGAAAACGCCTACATGTACCCGACCTGCTCTCCCTCACGCACGGCGCTGGCTACCGGCAAGCAATCGTTTCGCACAGGTGTCTACACGGTACCCGTTCTTGAGCAGGGCGATGATCAATCCAATATCTTTTCGCGCTGGACGGTGGGTGAAGAACACACGATGTATAGTCAACCGCTCGCTGATGCAGGCTACAAGTCGATCCATCTTGGAAAGTGGCACTTGGTCGGACCGTATCCGAAAGAAGAGCTGGCGATGGAATTTCCTTTGAAGAAGAAGCTTCGGCAGCCCAGTCCCTGGGACTTCAGCTGGGTGCCGTATCACAAAGAACACTGCCGGCAATACTATCCCGAAGGCCGTGGGTATTTGAAAAACGTTGGCGGTACGTACCGCGGTGACCCTGCGTTGGAGGTCGGTGGGTACAACAGTGAAACCGGCGGCTACTTTGCTCCGTTCAGCAACCCGTTCATCGAGTCGAAACCCGATGACACGTGGCTGACCGATCGGTTGACCGACGAAGCGATCGAGTTCATGGATCAACACCAACAAGAGCCATTCTTCATCAATCTGCATTACTATACCGTTCATCGCCCCATTCGCGGGCGCAGCGAAGGTCTCGTCAAAAAGTACATGAACAAGCCAGGCGATCCTGTCACCGGTCAGGGAACCGGCGAGGGGTCTGTCAAGGAACGTGAGGCCCAATACGCGACGATGATCGAATCACTCGATGACAACGTCGGCCGGATCGCGAAGTTCCTGGATCAGAACGGGTTGCGTGACAACACGCTTGTCATCTTTACATCGGACAACGGCCAAAATATCGGCCGTAACGATCAGCTACGTGGCAAGAAAGGATACATCTACGAAGGCGGTATCCGTGTTCCCACTTGTTTGAACTGGCCTGGCAAAATCGACGCTCGGCGAACATCCACCGCGGTCAGCTGCCTCGACTTCTTTCCGACGTTCATGGACTTGGCTGGGATCGAATATGACGGCGTGCTCGACGGACAATCGATCATAGGGCTCTTTGATGGCGAGCCTGCGTCGTTGCGGAATCGCCCTCTGTTCTGGCATTTGGCGAGTCGTTACAAGCACGGTACCTGTTCTGTCATCCGTAAGGACGATCGCAAGTTGATTCAGTTCCTCGCCGACGGAAAATTGGAACTTTACGACCTGAAAAATGACCCGCGCGAGGAGCAGAACCTTGTCGCAGAGCATCCAGAGCAAACGCAGGCATTGCTCAAGGAGTTGGTCGAATGGCGAAAAGCAAATGATGTTCCGCTTCCCCCACTCGGAATCCACGACGAGATCGACACGAAATCATCGCCGCGTTAACAGCACCCAGAGCGTTTGGTGTTCGGGGCGCAATGACACGGCGCCGTTGCGGATCGCCAACTCTTCTGTTTTGCGACCATCAGCGGCAAGTCGCCACGCGCGGACGGGAGTACCGGGAACGGTGAGATCCAAAGGAACACCTTCACTGAGCGTGGGAGACTGTCCCCAATCATTGGACGTAAACCCCGTACGCTCTTCATTCCAGGGCATGCCGGCGTTCTCGGTGCGCGCGGACGCCGCCAAGAGGATTTCCTGACTCTCGGCAAGCGGTTTGGCGTCCAGAGCAACCAGCGAGATGCATGCGTAAGCCGGGACGTCTCGAGGCCACGGCCGATCAAGCACTGCGACTTGAACGTCTCCCACTTCGAATGTCCGTCCGCCGACATGACCGATCAAGAGACGAACCGCCGGAGCCTCGAGCGAGAACCAAGCTCCGTCGGGATCGTTCGGATACCAGCGGATTTGATTCGTGTCAGCGACCCGCAGCCCCGCCGATACCGTCGTATTTCCACTTAGGACCGCGTCGTCCCCTGAATTGACCAAGTCGACGGTGGCCTTTCGCAGCCAGACTGCCGCAGGGTCGCCGCCCACCCTGCGCCAAACGTCCTCCACGGCTCCGTCTTGCAACGTCACCTGAGGCACCTGGTCAACGGGAATGCGACATGCGACTCCATCTGCGGACGTGGTAATCAGTCCTTTGCGGAAAGCGAGCGCGCAGGCTGGTGCATGGACCAGCACATTGGCACGACCGATCAGATGAAAGTAACTCCGCATGAACGTGTTCGCATAGTCTTTCCCAAAGTCCCGATAGGTATAGCTATAGAATGCGTCCCAATCCTGCATGCCCGCAACCGCCGTAAACAGCGGCAGCAGTTCCGCGCCATGGTCGTTGGGTGCAGGCGTGTTGTATTCGGAAATGCTGAAGGGACGCCCAGCGATCCTGCTGACGCCCATCCGCGCAAGCGTTCCGCCATCAGCGGCAGCGACTTGGCTGGTATTCGCAATCCGAAACGCAGTCACATGGCCAGCGTCGTTGCGTGTGTAGGATGGATGTTCCCAATAGCCATGGATGTCAACATAGTCGGAAAGTGTTGATTCACGGAGCACACCGGCAACTCCACCGTAGGAAACTTGCGTGTCGGCCACCGGCATCTTGCATCCGATTTCATCTTTGAGCAATCGCACAATGCGCGTGGTCGTGGCCATTTCGGTGTCGATGAGAAACCGCATCCAGTCCAGCCGCACAGTAGCAACGGCGGTTGCCCCAGGTAGTCCGACGCCACGTTCGAGAGTGTCAGTCTCCGGCAATCCCTCGCCGCCTCCCGGTCGTAAACTCACGTTATCGAATTCGACTTGCCCCGTTTCATTTCGCAACGAGACATTCAACCGCAAGTGGCCCGGTGTCGATGCAGCTTTGATCGGCCCAGACAGGGTGAACGTTTGCCACTGGGGTGAAAGCCCGATCGCCTCGTTCAATCCGACGTTGCCATAAGGTTCGGAGTCAAGCATCACGTTGACTCCGACTCGTTTGGAGTCACGGCTTCTGGCCCGAAACGATAAGGTGTATCGGCCCGGATCAAGTTGCAATCCCTTGTATTGAAGCTGCAGATTCCAATCCGCGGTCCCGCTCTGGGTTGCGGTCCAGGTCAAACGTGATTGATCTTTTTCTAAAGTCGATTCTGCTCCGCCGGCGTTCTGGGCCCTCCATTCGTCCATGCTCGTAAACCGTTCCTCTCCCAGCGGCACGACATCGGCATTCCAAGCTTGGCGTAACGACTCGGTCGTACCGTAGCGGCGCTGTAACCACCTCGTCCACTGCTGCTGCAAGGCGTGCAGGAACGGCTCGGGCAATCGTCTGAGATCCGATAGGTCGTCTCGAATCATCGTATTCTCGTTATTGATCTCAATACACGCGATCGCCGGTTCTTCAGCGTACCGCCGCCCTGTATGGGGATTCACGTGACCCAGTAAGTCACGGCAAAATGCTTCCATTTGACGGATGAACGGCTCATGCCAACGATCCAAATTCTTGCTGTACCGGAAGGCCCGGCTACTCGCCACCGTCGGTTGCCCTGGGTACTCGCGGCCAACATGCAAATTCAGATTCAAGTAGATCCCATTGGCGGCGCACTCTGCAATCAGTCGATCAAGCTTGGCCAGGCTCTGTTCCGAAAGTTTGCCGATAGCGGGATCGTCCCACAAACTGTCACGACTCGAACCGCTCCATGAGTGGTCCATGAAGTGCAGCCGCAAGCAGTTGAATCCGAATTGGCGCAGCCGTCGAGCAAGCAGTGGAGCAACGTCCTGGTCCGGGAAGCAGCTGTCGCCGGTCACGTTCGTCCCGAACAACCGCAACCGCTGGCCTTCTGCGTCGACAAAGTGCCCGTCGCTAACGCTGACATAACCAGCCTCAGGAATCCTATCCGAGTTGAGGTAAGAAAGATCAGCGACACCCCCATTGGATAGGGCCAACGCAGGCACATCAAACACAAACCAGCCGGCGGTATCCGGATTGACCTGTGCGTAACCGGTTGTCACGGCAACCAATAGCATTGCCAATACTGCAGACAGGTTCGTTCGATTCATCGTTTGTTGCCTTTCGATGCAAGTCGTTATGCATAGGAGGGGGATTGTTTCCCGTGGATCGTCAGCAAGAAGAATGCAAGTTGGAATCGCACGCTACGATCAGTACTTCGCGTCCTGGGTGTATTCGTACGGTCCCAATCCAACGTCTTTGGGACCGAAGTTGAGTGGCCAGCCGGATTCGGGTTTTTCACATAGCGTGTCGCGAATCGCTTCGTACATTCCGAATCCAAATTCGCGACATGGCTCGGCATACGAACCTTCACCCCATTCATTGACCGGTGCTAAAACGGCGCGTTTGATACCCGTCTCGCTGGAGAATTGTTTGAACTGTTGACAAACTGCGGCGAACTTTTCGGGTGTACGGTCGTCGATCCAACAGTGGTTGTTCCAGGGCCGGTCGTCCCAGCCAGTAGAAAGGTTTGGCAAAAACGGCAAGATCCCAGTGTCGTTCCGCTTGTCCCAATACGGTTTGGATGCATCCACCACCAGATCGAAACTGAACTTGCGACGGTTAGCGGCTTTACCACCGTCGTCCATGAAATGATAGATTGACGTCATTTCAAACCCCGCATCGGCTAGCCACTGAATATCGGTGGCGTCCGTCGATGCCTCAGGCCATTTCATCGCTACGAAATAGATCCCCTTGAATCCGGCTTCCTTTGACATCTGCTGTGATAGGTCCAGCAGCTTCTTGACGCCTTCGCCCTTGTTGAGTTCCTTCCCGTTTTTCTTTTCAATCTCAATCATATCCTTGTCCATTCCCTCGGGGGACCAGATCATCACGACGGGCTTGCCGTCGATGCAGTAGTATTCAGGTGTGTTGAAATAGTTGTCGATCCAGTACCTCGTGACCTCTGCCTGATCCTCCATCGAATGAGAGCCGGGCCCGTTGTGATTGGCCCACATCATTGCCCACTTCAAGTACGACTTGTACTTCGCTTGTTGAAAACCCTTGATCCAATGTTCCAGATGTCGGTTGCCCTTGTTCCAATACCAATCGACCATGTAGTACTGAATCCCGTTTTCGACCGACCACTTGATTTGCCAATCGATCACTTCTGGGCTGGACTCATTGTACCATCCCAGTAGTGGACGCCGATCAGGACAGCGGTTCCAGACTCGGGACCAGGAATGCCCGTGATACCAACCCGGGAAATACAACGCACCGATTTCGTATTCCGATTTGATAGGCTTGGGTGGCGGCACATAGTCTGCTTTGGGTAGATTCAAAGAAGGTAAGATGGAAATAGGAATCTCCACCGCAACGGGCTGCATCGCACTTTGCTGCGAGGCGGTAAGGTTCAAGGAAATCTTGCCTTCTGAGGGCTCGGTAACCGTAATGGGAAACAGTATCCGACGGCGCTCGCCCACCTTGAAGGGTTCAATCGTTATTGGATTTTCTGGATGGAGCAACGACACGCCCGCAGGCAGTTCGACGCGATTGAGTGTTAACACGCTCGTTTCCTCGCCACCGTTGTTAGCCAAATCCAGGAAGAATGCGGTTTCGTATCCGGCTCGGACGATGGCGTCTTCAATCCCGCTGAACATCAATTTGACAGTCGCTGGTCCCTGTGGATGCGAGTTCACCGCGAGTGACCGAAATGAAACGTGGGCTGGCGATTCTGCATCCTGCAGTCGTCGCAACTTAAATTGATGGACTTGTCCCATCCAGTCTTTACTGCTTGACAAATCAACGTTAAGCAAACCGTTGCCGAGTTCCACCAGGGTCGAGTGAAAGACCCCACGCTCGTTCATCCAAGAGAACTCGCCGGAGCAGGGTGTGTCCGCCGACATGTCGATTGTCAGCCAATTTCCAATTTGCTCGGTACCAAGAGAAAACAGGGGTGATTCCCATGAATCGGTCGCGTTCGGGTGGATCGTCCAAGCGGGTTTGATATCCGGCTGATTTTCCAGCTTCAAGTCGATGATTTTTATCCAGTCAACTTCGACGATGGCTTTGTTGAACTGGTTCTCGGTCAGAGCTGGGAAATCAAGCCGCAGTTTCGTGATTCGGCCCTCACGGCTCCAAAACGGATAGATGTTGATCGTCTGCCAAGTATTGGCCTCCGCCGCAGTCCAATGACTTGTCTTGGCTTGCGAAAATCCGCCGTACGGGCCTTCATTGGAGTTGGCATAAAACAGTTCGCCGTCTGTCTGTGTCAGCGGTTCGTCTTGGAGGATGCGGATTCTCGCTTGAAACAGGTTCCAAGGACGTGCCGGTATGTCCAAGTCAGCAATCGAAATAAACGGATCACGTCCGGTGATGGTCGCGCGAAGAACTCCATTTTGAGAAACCACCTCGTTCAAGAAACTCGCTCCGATCCAATTCTCTTTGTCACCTGCGGTATTGAACGACCACTCTTTAACCGTTGTCGCCTGCTCAGCGAATGCAGTGAAGACGGATCCTAGGTTGACCAGAAAAGTGACTACCCATGCATATTGAAAGGAAGTTAATCGCATCACAATCATTCTCTCGTTCACAAGTGGGGCAATGCTCGCAGCTTGCCATCCGCATCGTCGTCGCGAGCTAGAGTTTTACGTCGCGGCCGGCGCGCAGGGTTCCCGCGGGACTGTCGGGGGCTGGGCGGTAGTCGCCTTGTTCAGGAGCGATTATTTTCGGGTCGGCAAAGACGGAGTCACTGTCCAGACCCGTTGCATTTTGGTATTCCTCAAAGCTCGTGAGTTTCTTTTGAAACACCCAAGCCATGATGCCGGAATCGCTGTACCACAGGTTATGGTGCATCTCTGGCAGTGTTTTCCATCCTCCGGTGTAGCGACTGCCCCAATCCGTCCATTGGTAGAAAAGGTTGTGCTTCACCTCGAACCCCGACGTGTCGGCGGTGTTGCTGTGGCGATCGAGGCCCTTTTCTGAATCGACATAGAACGTCCGGTGAGAAGAGCCGGCGGTCCCCATCGCGACCGGTAGACAACACAATAGTGTCGTCAGTAAGGTGAGTCTCATGGGCGAGTACTTCGAGAGGTGGGCATTCAAGGAGGGAAACTCATTCTAGCTATGCTGGATCGAAAAGAAACCCAGCTAAGCCGGTTTTTGCGCCGCGGTCCGATGGGTCCTGCTCTGCATTCGACACAGTCGTGATGGACGCGATCTTGTCAGACAAGCAGGCAAGGGACTACTCTGAAGCAATCGAAGATCACCAAACCACTCGCAAGGTCACAACCTCCACCCCCATGTCACAGCCTGATGTCACCTTTTTGATGTGAACGAAACGCTGCTTCCCCTGACAATCCGAACGGATTGATGGACGTTGAATTTGGATAAACCAAAGCCGACTGAACACGATTTGCTGGTCGCTACGAAAGCGATTGCCGTCAATCGGTTTGACGACCAAAACCGTTCCAGGAGCTTTCGTGTCGAAATACATTGAAACGGATCGTCGGGCTAACTTGGTTGGCAGTTTCTGGATGGTTGCGGCAATGGCAGCGTTTGCTGTCGAAGATGTATTTGTCAAAGCAGCCTCCAAAACACTTCCTGTCGGTCAGATTCTGATTCTTTTCGGCTTGGGTGGAGCTTTTGTATTCGCGTGTGTAGCCATTTGGAACCAGCAGTGTCTGTTCACATCAGACGTCGTTTCCCGCCCGATGCGGCTTCGCGTGTTATTCGAGATTCTGGGCCGGCTTTTCTATGTACTTGCGATCGCGCTAACCCCATTGTCCGTTGCAACGGTGATTCTTCAAGCGACACCGATTGTCGTCGTTGCGGGCGCAGCCTTGGTCTTTGGCGAAACCGTAGGTTGGCGAAGATGGATCGCAATTCTTGTTGGCTTGGCAGGGGTGATGATGATCGTTCGCCCTGGGATGGATCGTTTCTCCTTGCTCTCTGTTTTGGCCGTGCTCGGCATGCTCGGCTTTGCCGGTCGTGATCTCACCAGCCGCGCAGCTCCATTGACGCTAAGCGCGTCGGTCCTAGGGCTCTACGGGTTTCTGGCCGTTGTCGCTGCCGGTGCTCTCTATTCAATCTGGGACGCGACGCCGTTTGCGTGGCCGACTGTCCAGACCACACTCTTGCTTTTAGGGGCGGTGACATTCGGGGTTGTCGCCTACTTTGGTTTGATGAAAGCGATGCGCAGCGGGGAGGTTTCAGCTGTGACTCCATTCCGATATTCGCGGATGCTCTTTGGTATTGCCTTTGGAATGATCCTGTTTGATGAGCAATTAAGTGTTTCGATGTTGACTGGGTGCGGACTGATTGTGGTGTCAGGTCTGTTTCTTCTTTGGAGAAATCCGCGCAACGTCCGATCGGTTGGGCAATCCATTGCGATGGAGTGAATCAGCGATCTTGATCAACACGTTTATCGCTATGCGGCGCGTGAAACCAGCAAGCGACCAGGAATGGAGTTTCTTCGGAAACGGCTTGCTCGATGAACGGAACCATGCGGTCGACAACCACACGTGACGCGCCGCCTTTCAGGCATGGTTCATCGGCATCGACGGGAGAGCCGTTTTCGTAGGACGGATTGTCAATCGACCGTTTTCCACTGCCCGGATCCCAAGGACGAAC
This sequence comes from Novipirellula artificiosorum, assembly GCF_007860135.1. Classification (NCBI taxonomy): domain Bacteria; kingdom Pseudomonadati; phylum Planctomycetota; class Planctomycetia; order Pirellulales; family Pirellulaceae; genus Novipirellula; species Novipirellula artificiosorum. Next base: position 42,569 of record NZ_SJPV01000017.1, on the reverse strand, counting down.
CGCCGATTCGGTAACGAACGAGGTGTCATAATCGCGTTCCCATGGCGGAGCGTAGTTCGGTTGAGGGCGACGCCTTGCGTCTTTTGGACGATTGTGTTCGGCTCAACGTGCCAAGGTGCCATTTTCCGAAATGGCCTGTGGTATAGCCCTTGTCCTTCAGCAGGCTGGCGAGCTGGCCACCATCAGCCCTCGGACCTTCGGGAAGCTCTTTTCCCACCAATGCGGCGAGTGTTGTCACGGAGTCCTGGTTCGACAGCATCTTGAAATGTAGCGATTCCAAGGATTCTTTTGGGCAATTTGAGAAATGGCACTTGTCAACACGATCAAGTTCCTAACAGTAAGTCTGTACCTGCGTGTCGAGGAGAACCTGTAGAGAAGTCTGAAAAGACGCTTTCCACCGCTCGGCCGCTCAAAGACCGAAACAAACCATTTGAGGAAACAGAACGGATGAGAAAAACAGTATTAGGGCTTGTTGCCGCAGCGTTAACCATGACGATCGGATTTCAATCTGCACATGCAGGCTGCGGGACTTGCGACAAGACGATTGTTGAGAATGCGGTAGGCACCGAGGATTTCTCAACTTTGGTCGCTGCCGTCAAAGCAGCTGGATTGGTGGACACGCTTTCTGGAAAGGGTCCTTTCACCGTCTTCGCGCCGACGAATGAGGCTTTCGCCAAGCTTCCCAAGGAAACGCTTGCAGACCTTCTGAAACCCGAGAATAAGGATAAGCTCGTCAGCATCCTGACTTACCACGTCGTTCCTGGTACTGTCATGGCGAAAGATGTCGTCAAGCTGACGGAGGCTAAGACGGTTCAAGGTTCGGACGTCAAGATTAAGGTCACAGACGGCACGGTCATGGTCAACAAGGCAAAGGTCGTGAAGACGGACATCAAGTGCTCGAACGGCGTCATCCACGTCATCGATACGGTGATCTTGCCGAAGAAGTAGTCACGAAGTTATCCAGACGACTCGTTCTCGACGCCAGCTACGCCGAGTAGCTGGCGTTTTGCGTCCATTATTAATTGCACTGACGATTCCCCAAGGCACCCGCTTTCAGGAAGGAAAAACATCATGCCTGGTTTTCGATGCATTCTCATTTGCTTGATGTTCTTCTCATCTGGCGTTACGACGGTTTTGGCACATTCACCGGTCGATTTTCTTGAAGTTCTTTCGGTCAAACCGGCGCGAAGCATTCAGCACACGGTTGAGCTTCAGGGCAAGTTTGATTCAGAGAGGGTTGAGACTGATCTGGAAGGTCCATTGTTTTTCTCGCGTTCTGTCGGGTGCATGGGGCGAGCCGCCAAGAAGCAGCCGGCCTATTTGAATTGGTTCAAAATCGTGGCGTCTCCGGAGCAGCCGGAAAGGGAACTATTCATTCTTGACATGGTTCGCGGAGATTCCAGTAAGACGTTAAAGATTAAGCAGGCGGAGTACCTGCTTTCCCCATCGCAACTCATCACGTCAGGCGTTCCGGACGCGATCCCTGGAGGTTTAGATCACTACAAGGCCTACCGCGTTGTTGACGCACCATCGCTCGATCGGCAGGTTACGTTGACTGGCTCCGTCGGCTCCTCAGAGCGTCGTTTGGGCAAACCGATTTTCGTCTGTTTGCCAGTCCGAGAGTGGCATCACGACGAATACTTCTCAGCATCCCATTCAGCAGATTGCTTTGTTGTCTATGCACTAGATGAGCAGCCACACGATCAAAAGTTCAGCTTGATTGATCAATTTGGACTTAACGGGCTAACCAGCGTGAAGAACCAATGGCTCTGTGTTCGTGCGGCCATCCTACGTAGCACAGCAGAGTAGGTTCGGACGCAGATTGAAAGTTTTACGTCGAACGGTCTTGCATTTTCGATCCATCCCCTGAGTCGTCAGGTAGCCGCGTCTTCCTTTCAGAATACGCTCGACAATTCATATGCCGATGAAGTGGTCGAGCGGCAACGACGACATCGCTATCTTGACTCATGAATCCAAGCTCACTCGACTGTGACGAAGAGTGAAAAGATCCGTGAATGACTCGGCTACACCTCGCCGAGGCTTTACTTGACTCGGCGGTAAAGTCTTAACGTTCCTAAGTGAAACGCTACTTCTCAAAGGAAAGTTCAACTGTGAGTGCAACCGTCATTTCTGCGTTGCGGCAAGTGGTCGCCGATACCTATGCCCTGATCGGGCAAACGCACATCTGTCATTGGAATGTGCGTGGTCCATCCTTTTTCTCGCTGCACACGGCGTTCGAGCAACAGTACACCGAGCTGTTTGAGGCGGTCGATGAACTTGCCGAGAGGATCCGTGCCAAGAACGCGCTGGCGCCGGGAGGGCTGTCGAAGCTGGCGGAAATGGCAGGAATCGAGGAGATTGCTGAGGACGCGAGCGCCCATCAGATGGTTCAGCATTTGGTGAAGGCGAACGAAAAGCTCCTCGCCGATCTGCAAACCGGTCGCGACTGCGCTGCGGAGGCGCAGGATTCAGAAACGGAGGATCTCATGATCGGTCGGCTTCAGGTACATGAAAAGACGATCTGGATGCTCAAGAGCTACCTCGAGTAGTTGAAAATGCCCGAAGGTCACATCATTCACCGTATTGCTCGCGATCACCAAAGGTGGTTTGCAGGCCAGAAGCTGAGAGTTTCCTCTCCTCAAGGTCGCTTCAGTGAAGAGGCCTCGAAACTCAGTGGAAAGGAACTATGTCAAGTCTCGGCGCACGGCAAGCATCTGTTTTATCATTGGACTCGAGGTGTCACCACGCACGTTCACCTTGGTTTATACGGCAAGTTTCGTGTCCATCAAAATCCTGCGCCTGAGCCTCGCGGCGAAGTTCGTGTTCGCATGGTCGGACGGACGAGGTCGTTCGATCTCAATGGCCCGAATTGCTGCGAACTCATCGACCAGAAACATTATGAATCGCTGCGAACGCGACTGGGCGAGGACCCGCTTCGCCCCGATGCTTGCGCGATCAAGGTATGGGATCGGTTCACCCGCAGCCGAGCTGCAATCGGTAGCCTCTTGCTCAACCAGTCGGTGATCGCTGGCATCGGCAATGTGTATCGCGCAGAATTATTGTTTCTCATTGGCATTCACCCCGAACTTCCCGCCAATCAGCTCAATCGGTGCAAGTTTGATGAACTTTGGGAGACGATAACCAAGCTGTTGAAGATCGGCGTGAAACACAATCGGATCATTGCGGCTGGACTCGACAAAAACGATCGACCGCGAAGTCGATCGACACCATCAGAACGATTGAACGTTTACAAACGTGACAAATGTCCCGAATGTGATTGCCGGATCATCAGTTGGCCACTGGGCGGCCGGAAAATTTACGCTTGCTGCCAATGTCAGAAGAAATAGTCATCCGCCAAACCACCCCACCCGGAATCACATTGCCGTTTTCTATTCTTCTACTGATCATCAATCTTGTTGCCACGCTTTATATGGTCGGATTGATTTGGATGGTACAAATCGTTCACTATCCGCTGTTTAACGGTGTTGGCGAGGGAAGCTTCATCGCCTATCAGAAACGTCATCAATTCTTGATCACGTTGATTGTGGGGCCACCTATGTTGATCGAAGCCTTCAGTTCGCTGTTGTTGGTGTGGAATCCGCCAACGGGCGTCAACAATTGGATGATTCTTGCAGGCGTCGGCCTGCTCCTTGTGATCTGGATATCGACCGCTGCAATTCAAGTGCCTTGTCATAACAAGTTGCTTCGAGGCTTTGATCAAGCGACGCACCACCGTTTGGTCCGGTCCAACTGGATTCGTACGGCCGCCTGGACTGCCCGAGGCGGCTTCGTGGTTTGGATGCTGGTGCACGTCCTATCGGCCAGCACAGGTGTGTGAACATTGATCCTGCTCATTTTTCCCAATCAGCTGTTCGCCAAACATCCCGGTCTCAAACTCGATCCCTCGCGAGTGATTCTGCTGGAGGATTCGCTGTACTTCGGCGACAAGCAATACCCGATGCAGATGCATAAGCAGAAGCTTTGGTTCCATCGTGCTACGATGAAGCGGTATGCGTGTGACCTGTGTGATCAAGGATTCGAGGTACAGTATGTGGAGCACGATGCAAAGAAACCGATGTTGTCCGATCAATTACAAAAGTTGATCAGGACCCAACACCACAAAGGGACCAAACTTTGCGTCGTCGACCCGACAGATTTCGCTCTTGAGAAGCGTCTTCGCAAAGCGAGTGAAGAGCTGGGGATCGACTGCGAATTCCTTCCAAATCCGGGATTCATCAACTCGCAAGCCGAGAATCAGGAGTATCGTCAAGGCAAGAGGCGTTGGTTCATGGCCGATTTCTACAAGTGGCAGCGTCGCCGGCTCGATATTTTGATGGACGGCGATGAACCACGGGGCGGCCAATGGAGTTTCGACGAAGAAAACCGTAAGAAGTTGCCGAAAAAACAACTGGCGACGATCCCTGCGAACTTGCTGATCAAGCGTGATGATATCGACGATGAGGCGAAGGCGTACGTTGAAAAGCGGTTCCCCGACAACCCGGGCTACCTGAAGGATCTTATCTATCCGACGTCCCATCGCGAAGCGAGGCGTTGGTTAGATCATTTTCTTGCGAATCGGTTGGAGCAGTTTGGCGCGTTCGAGGACGCGATTGTCGAAGGTGAATCCTGGCTTTGGCATAGCGTGCTGACGCCTGTGATGAATACGGGGTTGCTGACACCCGATGAGGTCATCAAGGAAACGCTTCGCTTCGCAAAAAGAAATGAGGTACCCTTGAACTCGCTGGAAGGATTTGTCCGTCAAATCATCGGATGGCGCGAATTCATGCGTGCGACCTACCAGGACCTTGGTGTCGCCATGCGGACGACCAACCATTGGCAGCATCATCGCGCGATGCCCAAGTCTTTCTATAACGGCACAACCGGGATCGCACCGATCGACGACACGATCCACCGAGTTCTTGAGACAGGTTACTGCCATCACATCGAGCGACTGATGGTGTTAGGTGGCTTCATGTTCCTTTGTGAAATCAATCCCAACGATATCTATCGTTGGTTCATGGAAATGTTCATCGACAGCTACGACTGGGTGATGGTTCCCAATGTTTATGCGATGAGTCAGAACGCCGATGGAGGCGCGATCACAACGAAGCCCTACTTCTCAGGTTCTTCCTACATTCGCAAAATGAGCCACTATAAAAAAGAATCGTGGTGTGATGTATGGGACGGTTTGTACTGGCGTTGGATCTGGAACCACGCGGATGACCTCAGAAAGAATCCGAGATGGGCAATGATGTGCAGCATGGCCACGAAAATGGACAGCGAGAAACGCGAGCAGCACTTGAGAACGGCGAATGCATTTTTGGGTAGAATGCAGTAAGCTGCTGGGCTACTTCAGGAGTTCGCCATCGTGGATCCTGCAGCGCCATCCCAAACAGAGTCACGAGAACAAAACGAGTCAATGAAGTGAGTACCGTTAGCTCCGAACGAATGCAGTGTATGGAGGTGTGGGGTGGCAACCAGGCAGTCGATCGCAACATCGAAACTCCGGGACTCCGCATTTGGGCCTACTCGAAGCCTTATCCGGGATCCAGCTCGGGTGGTGACGTTTACTATCTTTCCTCCTGTGCTTCGGGACGAATCTCACGGATCCTGCTGGCAGACGTTAGCGGACATGGTGAAGCCGTTTCCAAAATCGCGGTTGGACTTCGCGACTTGATGCGACGCAACATCAATTACATCAATCAATCGCGTTTTGTTGCTGGAATGAATGAACAGTTCGCCGAGGTCAATGTAGATGGTGAATTTGCCACAGCGCTCGTGAGCACCTTTTTTGCACCGACAAGAACCTACTCACTTTGCAATGCTGGGCATCCTCCCCCACTGCTGTACCGCAAAGCCTCAGGCGTATGGAGCGAGCTTTCGGAAAAGAATGAACCCGCCGAGGGAATCGCTGATATCCCGTGGGGAGTATGCAATGAAGCCGCCTATTTCCAGCAAGATATTCAGCTTGGTCCCGGCGACATGGTCCTTAGTTACAGCGATGCGGTGAGTGAATCGGAAGATGCGAACGGACAGCAACTTGGATGCGAGGGGGTGTTGCGTATGGTCGCGGATCTGAATTCCGATCAACCGGCGGATCTGATATCAGCGATTCTTCAACGGATAGGTCAGATCGACGTCCGCAGTCTCGAAAGGGACGATACGACCATTTTGTTGTGTGAGGCAACCGGTAGCAGAACGCCGCTAAAAAACAGTCTGCTCGCGCCATTCCGGTTGCTTGGCCGGGTCAGTGACCAGACCGAGCTTGGTGAAGTGAACGAGCTTGGTTAGGTGAAACAGGAAGGCTCTCGTCTCACTCGATTCGGGGTCACCAAATTGAGGCATTGATCAAGGACCCGCAAAGCGATCAATCGTCTTAAGCCGACTGCGAGGCATGTAGAGCCTCCGCATCTCTCTTGATGCCATTGACCATCGTCGGAAAGACAAAGAAGTGAAGCGGCAGTACAGCGTACCAATACACCAAACCCAGTAGCCCTCTTGGACGGAACCGAGCGGTCTGAATCACCCGCGACGTAGCGCTGTCAATCGCTTCAACACGAAACTCCAACTCCGCATCGCCAGGCAACTTCATTTCCGCGTGCAATCGCAACCACCGATCCTTTTCGTATCCGTTGACACGCCAAAAATCGACCGCCTCCCCATAGCTCAACTTCTCTGGATGTCGACGACCACGGCGTAGTCCTGGTCCACCAATTGCCTTATCCATGAGTCCACGTAGCCACCAAAGCCAGTCGGCACCCCAGTAACCGTAACGCCCACCGATTCGACTGAGTGCGGCAAACGAATCGCTTGCCGACGCGTTTACCGTCTCGGAACGCTCCTCCTCAAAAACCTTGCCACCGGACCACTCCGGATCACCGGGCATTTCACCAGCGGTCGACCATCGGGTTTCGACATCACCGGACTTCAGTTTCCCCAAAGCTGCATCGATTGCACTTTGGACATCGAATAGGGGGCCAGGCATTAGCCGATGCGCGGAATCGTCGCGGCAAACGGTTCGGTTCCGCAAACCTTCGGCCAAGGGGCGTGCAATCCGCGCGTTGACGGGTGTTACAAAGGATATCCAAGCGGAACTGAGTCTCGGTGTAAGTACCGGGACCGGCAGAATGATGCGTCGACGAAGACCGAGCGACTTGGCCATCATCTGCATTAGCTCTTGATAGGTAAAGACATCCTGTCCACCAATGTCGACGACGCGACCTACTGTCTCCGAAACTTCCAAGCACTCGACCAAGTAACGGAGTACATCTCGAATTGCAATCGGTTGCGTCTCCGTTTTTACCCATCTGGGTGTGATCATGATCGGAAGTCGCTCCACGAGGTAGCGTAGAATTTCAAACGACGCGGATCCCGAACCGATGATCATCGCCGCGCGAAACACGGTTGTTTCGCACTGGCTCGTTTGCAAGATCTCGGCAACTTCTCGCCGGCTATGAAGATGTGCACTGAGGTCTGGCCCGAGTTCACCCAAACCACCTAAATAGATGATCCGTTGACAACTGGAACCCTTCAGCCCCGCGACAAAATTACTCGCCAGCTCGCGATCACGTTTGGCATAATCTTCACCCGCACTGATCATTGCGTGGACCAGATAGTAGGCCGCATCAACACCAACGGCGGCGGTTTTAACGGTCTCTACATCATTCAAGGCACCTTCAATGACCTCCAGTCGCTCATCGTTGCACCAGGGGAAGGCACGCAGCTTTTCAGGGCTTCGAACAAGGCATCGAACCGAAAGTCCCTTCTCAAGCAGCTTTGGGACTAAACGCCCTCCGACATAGCCTGTCGCACCACAAACGAGAACGCGATTGGATTTTTCAAATGGCAAGTTTTTCTCCAAACCTTAGTTGGCCAATGTCGAACGATTGCCGGCCGACTAACGCAGCTTGTTCCACTGCTGCGTTACCTGAGTCAACGTCTTTGCAGCGGTTTTCCCCAGTCCGCCGGTTGGGCGGTCAGCCGTTAAGAGGGCTGCAAGAAGAGTGTAGCGGCGTTTACACTATTAGGAAATAAAAACTAGTGCTTTGTCAATCTTTAGTTTTTGGGTTCGAGGGACCGGAGGGCTCGCGCCCTGCCGCTAAAACTTGTAGCGGAACGGCGCGAGCCGTCCGGTCTCACCCTAGTTTTTAGTCTGGACAACGCACTAGGAATTTGTCGACGATCTCACCATGAGTGACTGCCCATGCCATTTAGACATCCTGGCTTACCGATGAATTCGCCATCGTTGCCGTGCACACAAACCCGGCAAGGGGTACCGTCCATCGTGAGGAGCCTTATGCCGTACGGTTTGATGTTGCTGGTATGGCTAGGGCCGCAGGCAGAAGGTGCTGAGACGATCCGCGAGCAACTGACACTGCCGAAAGGCCGCATCGACGTGGTACTCGATTCGGACATGTACAACGAAGTGGATGACCAGTTCGCCTTAGCCTACGCCTTGCACTCAGCAGACCGAATTGATCTCAAAGCGGTCTGTGCAGCACCGTTCAAAAACCATCGTTCCACTTCAGCAAGCGACGGCATGGAACGGAGCTATAACGAGACGTTGCGTGTGCTTGAAATTTTGCAGCGGTCGAGCGATGAATTCGTGTTTCGTGGTTCGAAGACGTTCTTACCCGATCGGCACACGGCCGTCGACAGCCCGGCTGCACGAAGGATCATCGAACTGGCGAAACAGGATCGTCAGGGTCCACTGGTTGTCGTCGGGCTGGGAGCCGCAACGAATATTGCCTCCGCATTGCTGATCGAGCCGACGATTTCCGATCGGATCATGGTGGTATGGATCGGGGGACATCCTTACGACTGGGATCACGCGCGAGACTTCAATTTGAATCAGGACATCGCTGCAGCTCAGGTGCTATTCGGCGTTGGCGTGCCGTTGGTTCACGTTCCGGCCGGCGATGTGGCGGCATCGCTAACCATTTCGTTGCCGGAACTCGAGATAGGATTGAAAGGCAAATCGCCAATCGCCGACGCGCTTTATCGTAACGTGGAAATGTACTATCAGGAAACCGCAGCCAACAAAGGCCAACCACGATCCGGCTCAAACGCCTGGCGCAAAGTGATTTGGGACATCGCCACGATCGCCTGGCTTGTCGATCCAGAGAACGCGGTGACGAGCCAAATTGTCACCCGTCCCTTGCTGACGGATGCCGGCAATTGGCAGCAGGCGACGCATCGCTATCCGGTCCGTGTCGCAGTGCGGTTGGACCGCGAACGGATCTACACCGATTTGTTTGCAAAGCTCGGTCGGCCTTATCTGCCGAGCCCCACAATCGGCGGCGTGGAGTTTGATTTCCGGACGCACCGGCGGTTGGCACAAGGTAGTGACAACTGGCCGACGACATGGGCAGATGACGGGAATCTGTATGCCGTCTGGGGGGACGGCGGTGGATTTGACGGAACGAATTCCAAAGGTCGCGTGACACTGGGCGTCGCGAGGATTGAAGGCGACGCCGACAACTACGTCGGCAAGAATGTGTGGGGGGGCTTTGAACCGGAACATGCTGCGACGTTTGGCGGCAAGAGCTACGGCATCTTGTCAGTTGATACAACGCTTGCCATGTGGCTCGTTCCCCAACCGGGGCCACACCTGAGTGAATGCCGATTGGCTCAATCAGGCGATCGCGGTCAGACTTGGCAGCAGGCCGACTGGGCATTTCGATTCGACCAGGGGCTGAGCATTCCCACGTTCCTAAACTTTGGACGCAACAATGCCGGCGCGAGAGACGAATTCCTGTACAGCTATTTCATCGAACCACAGTGGGGTCCGAAGACTCCGGCTGAGAGTCAATACGGATTCGAGGTCCACAAACCCGGACGCATTCATCTCGCTCGTGTGCCAAAACGACAAATGATGCAGCGCGATCGGTTTGAGTTTTTTGCAGGTCGGGACGACAAGAACCAACCGACTTGGACGAGATCGATTGGCGACAAGCAGGCTGTTTTTCGAGACGACAACGGCGTCGGCTGGAACGTCAGCGTCAGCTTCAACGCGGGCTTGAATCGCTACTTGCTCGCAACCGAACATTCGGCAACGCATGACGGTAAATTCGGGCTATTCGATGCGCCGCAGCCGTGGGGGCCGTGGACCACGGTTGCCTACGAAGACCACTGGGCCGAAGGCCATCTCGAAGTCTCGACTTTCTATTGGAATTTCCCAACCAAGTGGCAGAGCAGCGACGGCCGCACGTTTACCATGGTGTTCACGGGAAAGAACTCCAATGATTCGTGGAACACCGTTGCTGGGCGATTTTTGCGGCGGTGAAACAGACGATTGATTTCCGCTCACTCTTTCACACATTTCCCGATGGTCTCGGCAAGCAACGTCGGGTCGATCGGTTTGGAGATATATCCATCCATTCCCGATGCAAGACAGTGTTCTTCGTCGCCTTTCATCGCACCCGCTGTCATCGCGACAATGGGCGTGTGTCTTTCAATGGCCTGTTCGTTCTGGCGAATGATCTGCGTTGCTTCGAGACCGTCTAAGCGTGGCATTTGAACGTCCATCAGAACGAGGTCAAATTGCTGCTTGTCCAATGCCGCCACGGCTTCCACACCGTCACTGGCAAGGACAACTTCATGTCCCAAGCCCTTCAACAATCCGATCGCAACCTTCTGATTTACCAAGCCATCTTCGGCCAGCAAAATCTTCAGTTTGCGAATTTCATTTTTCGAATCACCACTGAGCCCGTTGCGTTTGATATGCTCGTTGCCAGTCACTTGCAGCATCGCTCCGAGCAGGTCCGACTGCACGACCGGCTTCTGCATGTAGCGGGCGATTGCTAAACTTCGACACCGCTCCACGTCTCCGGGCTTAGCGGCCGAGGAGATCATGATCGTGTGGTAGTCTTCGCCCCCCTGTTCCTCTCGCATGAACGTTGCCACGTCAAATCCATCGACTTCGGGCATACGACAATCAAGAATGACGATCTTATAAGGTCGTCCTGCATCGGCCGCACGTTTCAATTCATCGATTCCCTTGGATCCGCTGTCCACTGCGGTCACCTCAAGGTCCCACCCTCGCAGCAACTCGTCGAGAATGTGCAGGTTGGTTGGATTGTTGTCCACGACCAAGATCGGAAATCCTCGCAGTAACTCTGAGCCATCCGGCTGCGGTTGTTCGTCGTGCACATCAAATCTTGCGGTGAAATGAAAGGTCGTTCCTTGGTCGATTTCGCTTTCAATCCAGATTCGACCGTTCATCATCTCGACGAGCTGGGTCGAGATGGTCAAACCGAGACCGGTACCACCGAAACGCCGGTTTGTGGACGTATCCGCCTGACGGAACGACTCAAAAATCGCCTCCTGTCGATCTTTGGGAATTCCAATACCGGTGTCACGAATCGAGAACTGCAACAAGATGCTTCGATCTGAAGTGACCTCGCCCGATACGTCGACTTCCACTTCGCCTTGCTCGGTAAACTTAATGGCGTTGCCCACGATATTCACAACGATTTGACCTAATCGCCCTGCATCGCCCACAAGTTGGTCGGGAAGGTTTGGATCGAAGTGACAGAGTAAATCAAGTCCCTTCTCACCCGCACGAAGCCCGAGTGTACGCACCGTGTGTCCGATGCAGTCGCGAAGGCTGAAGGGCCGATCTTCAAGATCGAGCTTGCCGGCTTCGATCTTGGAAAAATCGAGAATGTCGTTAAGCAAACGCAACAGCGAGTCGGCCGATTGCTTAACCATATTTAAGTAGTCTCGCTGTTCCGCGGTGGGTTCCGTGTTCAACAACAGCTCCGTCATTCCGATGATCCCATTCATCGGGGTACGGATTTCATGACTCATGTTGGCCAAGAACTCGCTTTTGGCACGATTTGCCTGTTCTGCCATCTCTCGGGCATCTTGAACTTCCTGCTCCGCTCGAATGCGCTCGGTGACATCCCAAAACATGACCTGGATTCCACTGATCTTGCCAGCAGCATCGTGAACAGGTCCCTTCAATTTCTCGAAATAGTGGGTCTCACCGTCGGGTCGGACATGAGATTCAATACGGTTGAGGACTTCACCCGTCTTCAACACGCTCCGGTCGGCCTCGCGATACTGCTTCGCGAGCTCTGCGGGATAGAGGTCGGCGTCACTCTTTCCGACCATCTCTTTCAAAGTCCGACCCAAAAACTGACAATACATTTGGTTTGCAAAGACAACTCTGCCTTTGGTGTCTTTGCGAACGACATTCATCGGCATCCGCTCGACCAGCGACGAGTAGAGAGCCTCCGATTCACGAATCTGACTGATATCCGTTCCAATCCCGCCAATGTATTGGGGTTGATGGTTGGCATCGTGAATGACGCTCACACGATCGTGTAGCCAAATCACCGATCCGTCTGGGCGAACGACGCGATAGTCCTGTTCGATGTGTTTGCGTTCAAGCAGTGTGCTCAGATTACTTAAGACACCACTACGGTCGTCAGGATGAACTGCGTCAATCCAATAGTTGGGATTCGAAATCAGTTTCTTGAGCTGTCGCCCGTAGATACGCTCGGCGACACGATTGATGTAAAGCAACTGGCTGCCATCCACCGAGGTGAACCACACCAAGTGCTTCGCGGCATTGATCAGCGTCTTGATCAGCAGATCCTTCTTAGGCCTTACGACCCCCAAGCCATCAAAGGATGTATAGATATCCACAATTCTAACCATTTGTGCCGGGGGAATCTTCAATCCGCAGATGACCCCACTCTAGAATGTATTCCGGATTGAATCAAGCAAATTGCGTGCAATCCGAGGCCTCAACGGGATTTCGAACAAGACATCTTTCTGCCGCTTTTCCGCGCGCTGCTCACCCTTAAACGGGATCTCTTACCGGTGCAGGCTAGAATAGAAGCCTACTTCATGATTCCCCCGCCAACACTGCCGATGTGCCACCATGCCTCCCAGAATTAGAATCGCATCTGGAATCCACCTGCTTTTCATCACGCTGATTGCCTTCGTTGGGATGGCTGGGTCCGAGTTGGCTGCGGAGGAGCCGTCGATTCCCGAACCGCTGTTACCCTGGAAAGATTGGGTCATGTGGGACAAGAAACACGGCAATTGCCCGACAATCTACAGTGCTGCGGATCAGCCGATTTGTTTCTGGCCGTCGACGCTGAACCTTTCGGTTAACGACAGCGGCGGTTCTTTCAGCGCCACGATCGACGTGTTCGAAGAGTCTTGGGTTCCACTTCCGGGCAGTGAGGAGGTTTGGCCGGTCAAGGTTCGCTCAGGCGATAAAGCGTTGGTGGTCGTCAAGCAGGACGGGCGTCCCTCGGTGAAACTGCCCCCAGGGCAAGTGAGTCTCTCAGGTGAGTTTCGCTGGAACACGATGCCCCAGCGAATCACGGTCCCACAATCGATTGGCATTTTGTCGCTTTCCATCCAGGGAGCCCAGGTTCCTACACCGACGTGGGATCCAGGTGGCCAAGTCTGGCTTCGGCGTACGGCGTCCGGCGTTGCGGGCAAGAACTCAATGGGCGTCAAGGTCTATCGCCGCATCGAGGACGGAATCCCGGTGTGGTTGAGAACTCAGATTGAATTGACCGTGTCGGGTAAGAGTCGTGAAGAATCGCTGGGGTTTGCGTTGCCTTTCGATTGGCAATTGTCGACGGTGGAAAGTGAAATTCCGGTCGCGGTGGACGATCGTGGTTTTGTCAAAGCGCAAGTACGCCCCGGCAAATGGACGATCTCGCTCAGTGCGTTTCGCACAACCGATCCGAGCGTCATCGAGTATGCGGCGGACACGCCACCGATGGTTGGAAGCGAATGGGTCGGGCTGAAAACGGATACCGAGTTTCGCGCGGCCACAATCGAAGATTTGCTGATGGTCGACGCAACGCAAACGACGTATCCCGAACCATGGCGAGGCACGGGGATCTACGTTTGGGACACTTCGAAACCATTTCGATTAGTTGAAAAGATGCGAGGCATGGGCGATCAGGCCGCCGAGGGGCTCGAGATCCATCGGCGGCTTTGGTTGGACGAAGACGGTGTGGGCGTGACCTACCAAGACCATTTGAAAGGTAAACGTCAAGAGATCTGGCGACTGGACGTCGCTCAGGCGCATCAGCTTGGACACGTGCGCATCGATGATCAACCTCAGCTGATTACCGAAAACCCCAGCACGGGGGCAAGCGGCGTCGAAGTTCGCTCGCGTGATCTGAAGATGCAGGCCATCGGACGACTTGACCGATCCGACCAATTCGCAGCAACCGGTTGGCAAACCGATGCGGACGCCTTGCGTCTCACATTGACGCTGCCTCCGGGATGGCGAGCCTTGGCGGTCCTCGGAGCCGATTCCGTCGCGGGCGACTGGCTAACCGCATGGACGCTATTTGATCTGTTTTTGTTATTGATCTTTGCGCTCGCGGTTTTTCGTTTGTACGGAGTCGTTCCTGGCGTGATCGCTTTGCTTGCGTTTGGGTTGGCGTACCATGAACCGTATGCGCCTCGCTTCACTTGGTTGTTGCTGCTGATTCCGCTGGCGCTATTGAAAGTCGTTGAGAAAGGTGCATTGAAGCCATGGATTGTCGCTTGGAAGAATGTTGCGATTGCCGTACTGCTGCTGTGTCTGATTCCGTTTATTGTCTTGCAAACGCAAAGTGTCCTCTATCCACAATTAGAAACGACGGGGGTGACTTACGGCAGTCGCGGCATTTTTGCTTGGCCCCACTTTGACTTTTCCAGTACTTCGCCGAACGGCTTCAGCAAATCGGGGAGCCTTTCTCGATACGAGCCCGCTGTGAGCGAAGGTCGGCAGATGAAACAGATTGGGTTGGCTACGCACGCCAACTTGACGTACGACCCAAGCGCCAGAATTCAAACGGGTCCCGCGGAACCGAAATGGAATTGGAATAATGTCGATTGCAGATGGAGTGGACCGGTGACCAGCGAGCAAGTGGTTCGCCCGGTCCTGCTTTCACTTACTCGAAATCGGATCCTGACGGTCTTGCGATTGGCGTTGCTGATCCTGCTTTCGGTGATCTTGTTTGGAGTTCGCAAGATCCGCTGGCCCTTTCCGAGACAAACGTCCGGCGTTGCAGCCGGGGCCCTGATCTTACTCATGCTGCCCAGCTCGGGATCGGCTCAAATGCCCGACGAGGCAATGCTCGGCATGCTGCGTCAGCGATTGACAGAAACACCCGAGGTGTATCCCAACGCCGCTGAAATCCCGTCTGCTGATTTGTCGATTGTCGAGGATAGGCTTGAGATGCAGGTGACCGTTCATGCGGCGATCGACGTTGCGGTTCCCTTGCCCGGACGGCTGCCTGCTTGGTCACCCGTTTCCGTTTTGCTCGACGGTCGATCGGACGGTGTGATCGTTTGCCGGCGAGACGAATACCTTTGGATATTGGTTCCCAAGGGGGTCCACGAGGTCGAAGTCAAAGGGCTGCTGCCGAAGCAAGCAAACTGGGAGTGGACGTTTTTGTTGAAGCCGCACTACGTTACGGTTGAGGCCGAGGGTTGGAAAGTGACGGGGATCAACCCCAACGGTACACCGGACGGACAAGTCTTCTTTGTCAAAGAGCAGGAAGTCACGGGCGACAAGGCGGCGTACGACCAATCCCACTTCAATACAATCGTCGAGGTGAAGCGTGAATTGGAACTCGGCTTGGTTTGGAAAGTTCGCACAACGGTGAAGCGGTTATCGGAGTCCGGTAAAGCGATCTCGCTGGAAGTGCCTTTGTTGCAAGGCGAAAAGGTTCTATCGTCAAGCCGCAATATCGAAGCGGGCAAGATTGCCGTTCGACTCGCGGCAACTCAATCGCAAACCGCGTGGAACAGCGAATTGCCGATTCGTTCCGAGATCCTAATGACGGCATCCGAGTCCATTTCATGGGTTGAGAGTTGGCAGCTGACGACATCGGCGATGTGGAGTGTTTCACTATCGGGCTTGCGGCCGGTCTTCCAGAGCAATGGAAACAACTTGATCCCTGTTTGGCATCCTTGGCCGTCCGAGAGTGTCCAACTGCGGCTCAGCAAACCGATTCCCATTATCGGCGAGACGATGACGGTGCATCGTGTCAACCACGAAACGATGCTTGGTGACCGCCGACGGACGAACGACTTGTCAATCGAGTTGGAGAGTTCTTTGGCCAGCGACTTTTCGATGACGTTGGATCCCACGGCGGAAATTTCTCAACTGGCCGTCGATGGGCAATCGATTCCGAGGCAGCGCGACGGTTCGACGTTGGTTGTCCCCGTCCACCCCGGGAAACAGACCGTGACGCTGCAGTGGCGAACGAATGAGGCGATCAAGACGGTGGTCCGCAAAACACCGATCACGTTGCCAACCGAAGCATCCAACATCACCACCACGATGAACCTGCCCAAGAATCGCTGGATTTTGTGGGCCGATGGTCCCCTACAAGGCCCGGCGGTACGGTTTTGGACGGTGCTGGTCGTGGCGATGCTGGCGGCATTGGCACTCGGCAGTCTCTCGCTCTCACCGCTGGGACGTTGGGAATGGGGGCTGTTGTTCCTGGGGCTGACTCAGGTGCATTTGATTCCCGCCTTGATTGTCGTCGGTTGGTTGTTCCTGTTGGCCTGGCGCGGCCTGCAAGCAGATCGCTTGGGCCGCTGGCGATTCAATCTGGTTCAGCTATTCCTGCCGATTGCAAGCTTCGCTGCGCTTGTGATTCTGCTGTTCGCGGTTGCCGCGGGGCTGCTTGGAAATCCGGAGATGTTTATTCTCGGAAGCGGATCATCGGGCAATCATTTGACTTGGTTTGAACCACGCACGGCTGCGGCGTTGCCCGTGCCGTATGTTGTGTCCGTGTCGGTATGGTTCTATCGGCTGATGATGCTTTTTTGGGCTTTGTGGCTCGCATCGGCGTTGCTGCGTTGGCTCAATTGGGGATGGCAACAATACAGCCAAGGCGGATTGTGGCGACCGAAAGTGCGCAACCCCCCACCTCTCGCTACGCCACAGAGTCGAATTCCATGAAGTGCATCCTGATTCCCCTTCTCGTCTTGAGCGGCATCTTGAGCCTGTCCGCTGCGACGACTTCGCTGAGCCCACTCGACCTATCTACAATGAGTGCGGGTTGGGGAGAACCGCAAAGGGATCTCTCGATCACTGGAAAGCCGCTGCGCATTGGCGAGCAGTCCTATTCAAGCGGTATTGGGAAACACGCCAGCCCAGGGGCATCGAACAAACACGCCACCAACTCATTCTCGCGAAACCGCTTCACGATGGTTCGCTAGCGGTCGGGATTTTCAACCTCGCCCCCTACCCTCGCGAGATTGCGGTGAACCTAGCCGAGCTCGTTCGCAAGGGATCACAGCAAGTCTTCGACGTTTGGCGTCATAAGCGTCTCAGCCCGATCGATGAAGAACGGAGCGTTAAGGTTCCCCGCCTTGGCGTGCATTTTGTCCAGCTGATGTGAAATCACTCGATGTCGGCCTGTGTCTCCTGCACTCAATTGAAGCAGATTTGACAATTGCCCGTCGGCGTCTTACGTTACGGGATGTTAATTTCATCCTGGATGGCTTGTGGGCCGTAGGTTGTTCACGCGACCGCCAATGGAGCGGCCCCCCGGAAAGGATGCCGGAGAAATGTCGTGAACCGCAAGAGTGAGCCCCCCTCGGACCGGGCCCTCGGGTTGCCCCGTGGCCTAGAAGACCTTCGCGAGATCATTGCAGAGAACGTGCACAATACCTGGGCACGTCAGCGTTCCGAGGAAGGATGGTGCTATGGTGCCGAACGGGACGATTCTGCCAAAACGCACCCTGACCTCGTCCCCTACGCCCAGCTTGCCGATTCGGAACGGGACTACGATCGCCTTACCGCGTGGGAAACGCTGCAAACGATTCTGCGACATGGCTATCGAATCGTGGGACCCGATGACTCCGTTGAGCGATCGGGTTCGGCCTACCCGGTTCCTCCCACCCCAGGCGCCAATGAGTACGGCACCCACGCGATTGAAATGGAACGGCTGCTACGACAAACGGACGCCGTTGATTTGATCTCGATCGTTGCCAAACACAAGTCGGTTCCTCTTAGGGTGCGATGGTCAAACCGCTCGAATGCCCAACTACTGATACAGTATTTACTGGAACGCAACGAACCCATCTTGGCGTTTGATTTTGTTAGCGAAGCTTTAGAATCTTTTCCCAACGAGGTCAGGCTGATGCAACTGCAAGGTCTTAGCCTGGCACGAGCCGGAGCGACCTTGCATGCGAATCAGATTTTTCAACAACTGCGTGATGCTGGACATCGCGACGAAGAAACCCTTGGCAACCTCGCTCGCACTTACAAGACGTTGTGGGAATATGAAACCGATGCCATCCGAAAGCAAAGCTATTTGAACAGAGCGTTCGATGCATACCGCTATTCCTATCAAGCAACGTCGGGTTATTGGTCGGGTGTCAACGTCGCCTTTTTGGCGCTGATACGTGGAGACGAAGCCACTGCTTCGACGGTTGCAAAAGAAGTCGAGCAACAATGTAAGGAGTTGATCGACCAGAACACGTCCAAATCGTCACCCAACTATTGGGTCATGGCCACGATCGCCGAAGCCGCCCTGATTCAAGGAAAACTGGATTCCGCGGTCCACTGGTACAAGCGAGCGACGAAGTCGGCCGGACAACGGTTCGGTAATATCGCCTCGACCTTTCGGCAAGCACGCGTGCTTGCCCATCATCGCAACATCGATTGGTACCGACTTAGCCCTTGTTTTCCCCTTCCCAAGATCGTTGTCTTTGCACAGCCATCCGAAAGACTTGCGGAGATGCCTGTTGCAATGATCCCACTCGTCAAGAAGTGCGTTAGCGCATTCATCCAACGTCATTCGGGGCTCATTGCTTTCGGGACGTTGGAAAGTGATTGGGAACGATTGTTCCTTGAAGCCGTCGTGGATTCAGGCGGCGAGATTCACGTGTTGCAGGATGGCGGAAAACCAGTGGCTCAGCCGACGGAATTTGACGGCGACCCTGTACGAAGAAAACTGCTTCACAAAAGCGAACACATTCACACCGTAACCGCATGCGCCGGACAATCAAGCGAAATGGCTGATCAGTACTCCGCGAATGTGCTGCGGGGGTTAGCCATGATGCGCGCCAAGCAATTTGGAGCCGATCCATCCTGTGTAACGCTTTCTTTGTCAGAGAATCCCATCGCGGTTGAAATCAAGGAAACGAGCATCGATGAGGAGGGTCTGGGCATGCGACAAACCAACATGATTGGCCCCATTGCATCTCGCACCATCGAATCGTTGGATGAGTGCATTGTCGATCATCAACCGACGGTCATGTCACTGCTGTTCGCGGATGTGAAGGGCTTCAGTCGACTCAATGAGTCTCAATTGGTGGCGTTCGCCAAGGTGTTTCT
This sequence comes from Novipirellula artificiosorum, assembly GCF_007860135.1. Lineage (NCBI taxonomy): Bacteria > Pseudomonadati > Planctomycetota > Planctomycetia > Pirellulales > Pirellulaceae > Novipirellula > Novipirellula artificiosorum. The sequence continues at coordinate 23,239 of NZ_SJPV01000017.1, read as the reverse complement.
GGGCACCGTTTCGGAATGCATGCGAGACCTGGTCGTCCAACCCAATACGAAGCACACGTGGGGCGACGGACTGTACTTTACTTTTGAAAAGATTCAGGATGCAGGTCGGTATGCGCTTCGATTGGCCGACGCGATTGGATCGGTCCCGTGGGCTCGTCATGGCTTGCCCGTCGATCTTGGGATCCGCATTGGCCTGCACGCTGGACCCGTTTACGGGTGCTATGATCCGATCAGCCAGCAATTGACGTACTTTGGCATCCACGTGAATCACGCCGCTCGTATTGAACCCGTGACTCCACCTGGAAACGTGTACGCCAGCGAGTCCTTTGCGGCGCTGGCTGCACATCAAAAGAACTGTAGTTTCCAATGCGAGTATGTCGGGCAAACTCCCTTGGCAAAAGATTTCGGAATGTTTGCCACTTACCACCTCCGTTCCGCAACGTCCTCGTAGCGAGGTCACCATGCAAAAGCTGTTTGTCTCCTACCGCCGAAAGGAATCGCAAGACTTCACAGGACGAATGTTTGATCGCTTGCAGGGTTATTATGGCCCCAATAGTGTCTTCATGGACGTGGATGACTTGCTAGCCGGCAAGGACTACCGGACACAGATCGCTCGGATCATCCAACAGTGCGATGTTGTGCTGGTCGTTATCGGCGAACAGTGGTTGGACATCGTCGACGATTTCGGCAAGCGGAGACTGGATAATCCTGATGATCAGCTTCGAATTGAAGTAGAAACCGCGGTGGAGCAGGGCAAGAGTCTCGTTCCCGTGCTGATCCACGGCGCGTCCCTGCCTCCATCCGAACGATTGCCGGAATCGATTGCCGGAGTTGCCTCTTGTGACCCCATCCCGATCGACAGCGGCGTCCCCTTCAACAGCGACGTCAAAAAGCTGATCGATCGGCTGGCGAAATCGCACGGCATCCTGTCACCCGATTCGCGTTTCCCGCTGGAGTTGATCCTCATCCCAATGGGTATCCTTCTCGTTGGGATTGGAGTGGCGTCCTTGTCCCTTTTGCCCGGGGATGCCGATTTCATGCTTTGGCAATTGCCGCTGCCCGACGTCCGGTTTGAGCAGATGGGGCTGACCGAAAGCGATTTGGGGATGGCCGCATATTCTCGGGCGTTACTGGATATGATCCTCTATTGCACACTTCCGCTTGCGGTTGGCCCAGTCTTAATTGTCGTTGGAAAACGTTGGTGTTGTTTGACCCAAGAATCGACGGCTAGAAGGGCCCATTTTTCATCAGGCATTGGTCGGCGGCGAGCACCCAAGAGCACTTCTGCTGTCGTCAGTTTGGCATGCGGTTTGGCCTCGATGGGTTTAGGTGTGCTCGCCACGATACCCGCAATTTTGTTTGGAGTTTGGGCTGTTCTGACGACAGGCCGCCGACATGGTTGGGTCCGTGGTCGCTCGCTCGCCATCATTGGAATGCTGACTGGCATGCTTGGAATTGTGACCACGCTCTCGATCCAGTTGCCATACTGGAAGTTCTATCGATGGTTACGCGAAATGGACTCCGCAAGAATAGCGTTGGATCAAAAAGATTCGGAAACGGCGTTGACGTCTTACCGATTGGCGTCGCAGCTCTTTGAGCCCCAGACGGATGAAAGTGACATCGCTTTGGTAAACTTCGCGCGAGCGTTGGGCGTGCAGGGGAAACATCAGGACGCGGTTGACGTTCTGTCCCCGATCTTGGCAGTCCGGGAATCGGTTTACAACTCCTCCGACCCCATAGATGCCAGTCAGGAACAACGAGATATTCTGCGCAACGCCTATCAAATTCGCGGCAACGCATTGCAACAGCTCGGAGACAGCGAGGGAGCGTCGACCGACATGCGGGCATCGGAATCCGTAGGCGGATCGAGTTCCTCGTTCTTGGATAGGTTATTCGATGCCATTCCGAAATTTGACGATCGTGATGAAGCGAGGAAAGAACCGCAATCGGAGGTACCCCCGCCACCCCTGCCGATTCCCGATGTTGACGCGTGATTCTCTAAACCAACTACGTCAGTTTGGCAATTTTCCCTGACATGGCCACAGATTGATTGGAGAGGACAGTTGTCGGACCCAAAGATGAGCAAAGAAATCATCGTTCTGTTTCGCGACAGCGCGCCCGTTGTCCATCGTATCTCGGAAACGCTCTCCGAGTACTTTTCATCAGCGCATCTGCGATGCGAAAACGAATTGCCTCAGCATCGTGGCGAGTCGCAGGTGGTCATTGCATTGTTGAGCCAAGACAGCGAACGCGGGCCGACGCCAGGCCTGCCGCTTGATGATTTCGACGCGATGGAGTCAACCGGAATCGCAGATGCATTTGGCCGAGATTCGATGCGGGTCATTCCCGTCTTACTCGATCGCGCGGTCATGCCCGTGACTGAACGGATTCCATCAGTTCTTCAGCCACTCACATTTCAACATGCATTGCGGATTCGAACGGACAAAGACTTACAAAGAGACATTGGGCGGTTGGTCAGCGACTTGGAGGAACACCTTGATGAGTACCCCGATGACCTTTACCCGTGGGACTATTGGCTGCTACCGATCGGTTTGATTGGATGCCTGTTGTTTCTCCCCTTCCTCGGAATATGGATGCTGGAAGCTTGGTATTGGAGCGATGCGTATGAGAACTTGACGCGATTCCAGGAAGCCCGATTTGTGTTCGAGGGCGTAGGACTTGCAATGCTTGGCCTGTTTGTCTTCTTGGCTGGATGCGGATTCTTCTATCGTCGCTACCGAATCGACGTCGGGCGCCAATGCGATTACTTCCGCAGCGGTTCGGGGGAACCGCTGTTGGAAAGAAATTGGATGATGGCGTTCGCGCTACTTCTCGCCATCAGTTCACTTGCCTGGGGCTGGTGGTCTGTCGGGCTGGCCGTGCTGCTCGGAATTGTCGGCCTTTGGAAATACGGCTCCAATCGCGGTTCCCATCCCTGGCCGATCTTTGCCGCGGTGATTGCATTGAGCGTCGCATCGATCGTTCACTTTGCTTGGCGAAAGCAAACGCTTGATCGTTTGGGGGAATCCATTGCATTGTACGAGCGAGGCATGCAAAGTATTTCGGCGGGCGACCTGGAGAATGCCGAAGCCTTATTTGCCGAGTCCGCAGCCGCGCATGAAGCTTTCGGACACTCTTATCAGGGCCTTGGCGAAGTGCATCGTCAACGTGGCGACCCAACGCAGGCGATCGCAGCTTTCACCAAGGCTGTCGAATGTTACCCAACAAGCGACTCGAGCTTGATTGGCCCCGATCACGAACGGGCGGCACTGGCGTACTTAAGCCGGGGCGAGATTTATCGGGAACAGAACCAAATCGAGTTGGCGGACCAGGATCAGGAAAGTGCAAACGACCTCGATCCTTGGCTTCAAATCTTTCATGGCATTCTTCGTTTTTGGTAGACCATCGTCAGCCATGCAGCATCCCAAATCGAGAGCAGTGTTCGAATGGACGTACCATCCTAAAACGGCGTCAGGAATCCATACGTGATGTCGGAACGCAATCGCCTATCCCTCTTGAATATCTGGACCGCTTGTGATTTAAAGACCTGGCTCTCCATTGTCCGCCAGACCAAAGGCCAGCCCCTCCTTTGGCAGAGCCGTATTGTGATCGCTGCAATCTTATGCATCAGCGCGTTCAATTCGGTCCTGGGATGGATTCAGAGATTAGTTTACAGTCGTCGGATCAAACACTGTAAGCCAAAATCGCCGCTGTTTGTTTTGGGGCATTGGCGTAGCGCGACGACCGTGCTGCAACAAATCTTGAGTGCGGACCCACAATTCGGGTTTGCGAGTAGCTACGCGTGCTTCTGTCCCCATCATTTTCTGTTGACCGAAAGGATGTTTGCAGACGATTTCAACGCCCTGGCACCGACGACTCGGGTGATCGACGACTTGGTCCTGGATGCGAGTGGCCCACAGGAGGACGAGTTCGCGTTGTTGGGGCTCGGTGCACCGTCGCCGTACCGTTTGCTCGCGACCCCGTCCAACGGATTCGATCTGGTTTCCCAGCTTCGCTCCGCCGAAATGTCAGCCAGTCAAGAATCGGACTTCATTGAAAAACTGCAATGGTTCCTCAAGGCGTTAACCGTCCGTTGCCCCCAAAGGCTCGTCTTGAAATCGCCTGCACATACGATGCGTTGGCGAACACTTCTAAGAATGTATCCCAATGCACAGTTCGTTGTGATCACACGCGAGCGGGACGCCACAATCGCATCGGCCGTTACGATGTGGTCCAAGCTGCTCAATCACACCTCCCTGACCGTCGTTGATCATGACGAATTGCAGCGCAATCTTTGGCGGCGATCGTGTGACTCGTTTGACGCATTTTCCAAGAGCATTCAAAAAGCTCGTCAGTCTTTGCCCGCCAGTCAATTGCATGTGATTGACTTTGATGAAATGCTGTACGACCCCGTCGGCCAACTGCAGCACCTTTATGCCGCATTCGATCTAGGACCGTTCCGAATTCACGACCCCGCGACGGCTCGATTGTTATCACAAATCAAACGCCATCAACCTCAGCTCCATCGGACGACGGTTGGCCGGGCATGATTCCAGTGGGTGGACATCGATGAATCGGAGGCGCCCCGCGTAAAGGGCACCTCACCGAGAGTTCATTTCACATAAACCCTTAGACGCTTACTTGTGTACGAGGCGGCATTCCCAGCGAAGGTCCAATCTCGCGTATTGCCCTCGCTGTTACCGATTCCGATATCGGCATTCGCCCCCCAGTGATTGATCGCAAAGAGGGTTTGTTTCTCACCGTAGTTATGAACTTGCATGCTGCCGTAACCATCCACAGGCGGACCCGGCTTGTCTCCGAAGTCAAAGACCGACGATGATGCTCCCTTGACTTCCGAGCCGCTGACTGCCGAATAGTTGTTGGGCCAAAATTCGATGTTTCCCGTCGTAATTCCGGTACCAGTGGTCACGCCGCTCACCGTCGAGTAGACATCCATCGACTCAATATTCTGTTGATAGTTCGCCTTGGAAGAAAAGGTGGGAATCGCAATCGTCTTTACATTGTCGGTGAAGGCATCCATCGACACGAACACCTTTTGCTCCTCGCCGCCAGCAGTGGTCAATTCCAACAGATAGCCAATCCGCTCAAATGAATCCACCGTGCCACTGTTATCAACGTCATAGCGGACCTCTTTGGCCAACTTCGATAAGTCCAGGTCGTAAACGAGTTTGTAGTCCGTCCCGATCGGCAGCTGACTTAGAAAATCGGGCAGCTCACCCGCTCGAAGTGCTCCAACGGGCAATCCGGTTCCGCCCGTCAGGTTAGGTTCTGCCAACTTATGCCAAGCAAAACGAAACGCGACAGGATTCTTGACTTCGTCCGCGGTGAGCACAATCGAATCCCCATCAATACGTGCGGTCGCGGCATGAAATCCAGAAGAGCCAGGGCCGATGATTTCAAAATGCGAGGGTGCTTTGCGGTCGCGAGTCTTCAAACCGCCGCCCGTGTTCTTAAAGTTCACTCGCAAGGAACCGTCGAGTACGTCTAAGGATTCGAGCTCAGGACTGTTCGCAACCAAAGTTTCACGACCGTAGTCGTTCTTCAATGCTAACATCGCCAAGCGCTTGCCGACATCCTGCTTGTTCGGTGGGTGAATGTTGTCAAGGGTTGCTATGTCATTGATGACGACCATCCCCGTGCTGGGGAGCTGTTGGACCGCAGCTTGTGCTTCCCAGAAGTCCGCCAGAATCGCGGGGTCCTCGGTGCCGTATTGGTAGGGAGCAATTTGAACGTAGTAGAACGGAAAATCGCCTTCGCCCCACAATTCCCTCCATCCCTGAATCAAAGCCTTCTTCTTTTCAAAATACAGCATTCCTTCATTGTGATTCGATTCCCCCTGATACCAGATTGCTCCGCGAATCGGGAAGCCAACCAGCATATGAAGCATGCCGTTGTACAACATCGTTGGATCCTGGTGACTGGTAAACGGAGTCAGCTCTGCGGGATAACTTGGACTTGGTTCGAGAAGTTCCGAGGTGTTCAAGGCTTTCGTCGCTTTTGTTAGCCAAGCTTCCAATGCCGCAACATGCGTCTGTAATCGATTTTCGTACTGGGCGGTTCCAGGAGTGCGCCCCACGACCGACTGATAGATGTCTTGAAGTGCTTCCACCTTTTGAAAACCGATGGGCGGTGTCCAGGGCTCAACACGAGTCCCACCCCATGAAGCATTCACGAGACCTACCGGGACATCGAGTTCCTTTTGCAACTCCCGAGCCATGAAGTAGCCACACGCGGTGAAGTTGCCAGCCGTTTCGGGCGAGCAAATCTCCCACGTCGCCTCAACCTCTTCTTGTGGAAGCATGTTAGGGTTGCGAGGGATTTTGATGTGCCGAATCATCGGATACTGAGCTGCCGCAACCTCGTCCGCCCCGTTGCTGCAATTGCGAACCGTCCATTCCATATTGGATTGTCCGGAACACAACCAAACCTCTCCGATCAAAATGTCCTTGATCTCGACGGTGTTGCTTCCTTTTGCAACGAGAGTTAGCGGAGTCTTGCCAGCGGGCATCGCTGGCAGTTCAACTTGCCAACGGCCTGATGAATCCGCATTGGCGTCGAAGTGGTTATCACCGAGGCTGACTTCGACCGTTTCTCCCGGATCGGCCCATCCCCAAACGCGAATCGGCATCTGTTGTTGTATCACCATGTGATCATTGAAGATGCTTGGTAAGCGAACTTCCGCAAATGCATCCGAGCCGAGCAAACAGGAGAGCACAACAATTGCCGAGACGAGCGGACTTAATCCAGGACGCAGGGTTCGTCGTTTCATGGTGGGAAGCCAAAAGTGAAAGGTGGGGGTGGGTCAATGAGTCGAGCCATTGTAGACGCTTGTGGTTGCAAATGCACGTACATCTACGACGACATTGACAGCGTCCTCCCGTCCGACGAAGATGGCGTCTTCCCACCTGCTCAAATCGCCCTCCACTCCACAAATTGAGCCATTCCGATGAATCGATGTCTCTTGGTGCTTGCGTCTTGGTTACTAACCTCCAGCTTGGTTTCGGCTACGGAATACCATGTTTCGCCGAGCGGATCGGATACAAACCGGGGTACGGAAGCTGCTCCGCTGAAAACAATCTCCGCCGCGTCTCTCGTTGCCCAGCCGGGTGACACCATCACGGTCCACGGCGGTGTTTACCGCGAACGCATCGATCCGCCTCGCGGTGGCACTTCCGATCTTCAGCGAATTGTGTATCAAGCAGCGGAAGCAGAGCAGGTCTGCATCAAAGGTTCTGAAATCGTGAAGGGATGGGAACGTGTGCAAAACAGCACCTGGAAGGTCAAGGTGCCGAACGAGGATTTTGGTAGCTTCAATCCCTTTTCCGATGTGATCAAGGGTGACTGGTTTAATCCTCTCGGGCGAGTACACCACTCCGGTGCAGTCTACCTTGACGGTCACTGGTTGACCGAAGCCGCCAACGAAACCGATGTACTCAAACCGATCGGCGAAGCGACATCCTCTTACCTACGGCGAAGTTCTGGGACGTTGTTGAATGTAGCTTGGTTGGAACCCGGTAGTGGAGATCGAGCGACCAGCCATTTGGATGCGAGCGGCTTTACGTCGCAACATGGCATTCAAAAGGCTCCCTGCTCCGAAGGAGGGGAGTGCATTGGCTGGATCGAATCGGGCGATTCGGTCTGTTACGAAAACGTCAATTTCGGAACTCACAGCGACCGGATCGCGTTCCGCGTCGCTTCGGCTACCCGCGGTGGGATGATCGAAGCTCACATGGATGATCCGGATGGCGAGTTGCTCGGCACATGCAAGGTGCCCTCGACTGGCGACTGGCAAGCGTGGTCCACCGTCAACGCCAAGATCAAACCGACGAGTGGAACACACTCACTTTGCCTCCTCTTCAAGAGCTTTGAAGAGGAATCAAAATCCGATCTGCGATTGTGGTTCGCCACCGTCGATGACAAAGAGACAACCATCTGGGCTCAGTTTAAGGACGTAGATCCGAATCAGACCGAAGTTGAGATCAATGTTCGGCAAGCAATCCTTTACCCGTCAAAGCCAGGCATCGACTACCTTACCGTTCGTGGGTTCAAGCTGGTTCACGCGGCGACGCCATGGGCACCACCAACGTCCGAGCAGATCGGTTTGATTGGCACGCATTGGAGCAAAGGATGGATTATCGAGGACAATGAGATTGGCTACTCCGTTTGCACCGGGATTACGCTCGGGAAGCACGGCGACGAGTTTGACAATACATCCCAGAATTCAGCGGAGGGCTATGTCGAGACGATTCATCGCGCCACTCAAGCTGGCTGGTCTAAAGACAAGATCGGTCACCACGTTGTTCGCAACAACCACATCTCTCATTGCGAGCAGGCAGGAATCGTTGGCAGTATGGGAGCCACATTCAGCAACGTCACGGATAATGTGATCCATGATATCCATATCCGCCGCCTGTTCACGGGTGCTGAGATGGCTGGAATCAAGTTTCACGGAGCGATTGATTCGACAATCTGTCACAACCGTATTTACCGTTGTAGTCGCGGCATTTGGCTGGACTGGATGACTCAGGGCACACGCGTGAGCCGAAACCTGTTGTATGACAATGGCCCCAGTGAAGATCTTTTCTTGGAAGTCAACCATGGCCCCGCACTTGTCGACCACAACTTGATGCTGTCGACCAACAGTATCTTGGTCAACTCGCAAGGAGCCGCTTATGTACACAATCTGATCGCGGGTCGCGTTCATGTGCTCGTCGGCGAAAAGCGGTTAACTCCGTTTTTGGATGCTCACTCGTCCGAGGTTGCGGGGCTGGCGGAAAACCCAAGCGGCGATGAACGATACTACAACAACCTCTTTGTTTCAGGCGGGTTAGCCGAATACGATTCCGCAGTATTGCCCGTCTACATGGCTGGCAATGTGTTCCTCAAAGGTGCAAAACCATCGCGGCATGAACGAGATCCGGTGGTGCTGTCTGACATCGACCCGAGTTTCCAGGTCGTTGAGAAAGGCGACAGCGTCTATTTGAGAGCAACCCTTGATCCTATCATTGAGAACACACAAAGCGCATTAGTGACAACGGAACGATTGGGCAAGGCCAAGACCCCCGATCTGCCGTACGAGCAACCCAATGGCAAACCGTATCGGCTCGACTTGGACTACCTTGAAAAGCCAAGAAACGTGACGGATCCGAGTGTTGGCCCGTTTGAAAAGAGCAAGCGAAGCAGCGCCGAAACCGAAACTCATCAATGGAAGGTTTGGTAAGTAGGGAGGGTGGCGAACAGGCGACGGTAAAGCAGCGGACAAGATGATGTCCGTTACGGAACTGTCCTCTGGCGCAATCACATTGGAGCTTCAAATATCAGCGAACCGTAGTCACAGGAAGAGAATTCGTTGTCGTCAACATCATCGATCAAAGCTGTCAGTGCGTCGGTTCGATCCGTGTAGGATTCGTTGCTGTTCCAAGCCGCCATGATTTGATCATTCAGCGACTCACCTTGAAGGTTCTCATCGATCGCTTCCATCTCACCGTCGCTGATCGTGACCGTTGCCGTATAGGTTCCTGGACTCGCGTAGGCATGAGTCGCCTGGAAAGTCCCGCTGCCCGAATCGAAGGACAACGACAATGACTGTAGGTCACCTCCGTCGCCCCAATCGACCGTACCGGCATGAGCCAAAACCGTTCCAGCATCAAGGAACGATCCATCAAGCGTCAGAGTCTCACCCGCGACGACTTGTTCGCTCGATCCCGAAATCACTACGGAAGTGATGGTCGGAGCAAGATTACGAACCTCGATTTCGACAACGGTCTCTGCGCTGGGTCTGCCACTGGACTGAGCCACATAAACAAACTGGTCGATGTCTCGGAAATCCGCTTGTGGCGTATAGGTGAAGGTACCATCAGTGTTCAATACAAAACTGCTGGCGCGCTCCGGCGCAATCACCAGCACTGCTTCGAGTGGATCGTGTGTGGCTGCAATATCGTTGGACAGCACACTGTCGGCAATTCCCACCGAAAGCGTTGTTGCTTGGTCAACGTCATAGCGGTCAGTGCTCGCAAGTGGCGAGATCTGATCCGTCGGCACCTCGGTGCTGACGCTATCCGAATCCTGCTGACTGGTTGCGTCGGTAACGCGAACATCGATTTGATAATCGGTCGTCAACGCCGCATGGCCCACGCCATAGGAATGTGGAATCGAGAACGATCGCGGTGTTGAACAGGTATGCCGATCCCGGTGGCAAATCAGCGGCCGCTCTGGTAGAGGGTCAGGGGATTCACCCTCGACGGTGAGTGTCGTCTCAAACACACGGCTAAACGTCCCATCACTGACTTCAAACTGAAGCCAGTAAACATCATCTATCTCGGGAACTCGAATCGTATGGAAAATGTTACCGTTGACCACCGTGCGGCCCCCGGAGACCCGTAGCACTTCGTCAGTACTCGGGTGAATCAAACGAGCGGTCACACTCGCGTTTTGCACGGGGAAGTCGTAGTCGCCCGGAATGGAACTAAAATCATAATATGCCTGACCGCCCACCGCGACGCGTTCACCTCGGTACGCAGTGAAAGGCGAGATGTCGGCAACCAGTCCGGCTGAACCGAAATCGGGACTGCTGATCTGTAATACTTGAATGGCCTCGTTGTTCGATTCGTCGAGTTCTTCGATGATCGAGTCCGGATCTACAACGACGCGGACCAGCAGGTAGGAGTCCACGGTCGGCAACGCAGGCTGACCGCCGTTGCCATCCCAGGTCAAGGTGACCTGAGTTTCCGGACAATCATTCGGTTGCTGGCCCACGGCACAGGCATCCAGGGAGGCAATCACACCACCACCAATATCCACATACTCTTCGCTGTCCCCGTCGTACACTTGAACACTGAAAGGCACGTCGGTCGCGGCCAGCGTCCCTTGGTTGGTCACATCGATCTCAAAGTTGACCACCTCACCGGCGTCTGGATTGATCGGATTGAACAACACATCCGACGAGATCAACTTCAAATCCGGCGACGGCGGTAGATCAACCTCAACAGTCACGTTCTTGCGGGTGACACCGCCATCCCCGTCGTCGATGGTGACCACAGCGGTATAGACACCAGCGGTGCTGTATGTGTGGGCCAGTTGGAAGTCGTTGCCAACGAGCGTCAGCATTTGAACGCCGGTATCGTCCGAGTAGTTGACGGTGGCCACCCAAGTATCCTGCCCAGGATCAACGAAAGAGCCATCGAGTGTAAATGCGATGCCTCTTTCGACGGTGATCGACGATACCATTTCAATCGTCGGAGCCACGTTATTCACGTTGATCGTTGCAACAGCCGTGTCGGAATCACCAAAATCATCAGGCACGCGTACTGCGACCGGCACGCTCGTTTCTCCATCCAGCCCACTGGCATTGAAGCTTGGATTGGTTCCGACTTCGTCGCCTCGTTGCGCACCGATTCCGACTTCTCCAAAGATTCCATCGCCGTCCAAATCCCACTCGAATAGCTGCGTGTCGTCCGGTAAGTCAGGATCACTCGACCCAGACGCATCCAACTGCACGGTAGCTCCCTCATTGACCTGGTAAGGCCCGCCAGCATCGGCGACAGGTGGGAAGTTAGGCGGTTCAATCACCGTCAACACCAGGTCGTTTCCGGTGGCAGCGTCCAGCCCCAGGTAAGACAACTGAACACTCAGTGGCGATCCAAGGAAGTTGCGGATCGCGATTCCTTCCGGCAAACCTGAAAAGGCGCCGGCGATGGGATCGGTACCATCGTTGCTAATCAGGACGAAGCTCTCCGCGAGACTGATTTGATGCTGGCCGTCGACGACCAGATTAATGCCTGTCAGATCCAGGGTCGCGCTGAGGTTGAGCTGAGAGTATTCGCTGTTCGCCGTGGTGCCATCGATTGTAAAGCGAAGGTCGCTGCCCGCAGCAATGACCAGCTCGCTAGCAATCACGGCGTTGTGTGATAGTTCGACCTGTACGGCATGGGGCGTAGCACCGGGGCTTAGCGAAAGCACACCGCCGGAGGTGTCGATTGTACCGGCGAGAATAATATCTGCGGCTGTTATGAATTGCAGATTGGTCTTCGGCGCCAAAGCCACATCACCGGCGACCGTGATGTTACCCTGGTAAAGCGAACCGCTGAGCAAACCATCGCGTCCGATCGTTAGCGATGAAGTCAGGATTCGATCGAGTACTGATGCCGGTAGACTCAGCGTGTTCGCGCTGGTTGTTCCCACCTCGATATCCCGGTTAGGAGAGAGAGGTGCAAGGGTGACAGAGTTTGCGGACTCGATGGTCGATGTGAGAGCCAGGTCAAGTTCGTCGCCGTAGAGCATCACGCGTCCGGCCCCTTGGGTCTGCACGACCACGTTGGCGGCCGCAGTGATCTGTTCCGCGAAGACTTCCAAATCAGCATTGTTTTTCAGAATGAAATTGTCGTCGAAGCGTACTTGATCGACTCCGCCAACACCGTCGACGACGACATCAGCAGCAATAGAAGTGCCGAGTCCGGCGAGGACGATGGTGTCACCGTCCACCGCGTCGCCCTGGATACTCAGCCTTCCGGTCACGTTACTCACTATAATTCCGCCCAGCGATTCGCTGAAGGAGATGAGAGTGTCCGTCGTATTGGTGGCGCTGAACGTTGTAACGATTTCGGAGGCGACTAGATTTTCCGGATCGATATCGATGATCAAATTTGTAAGAGCCGAGTATTCCCGGAATACTCAGGCTGTTGACACTCACCTCCAACGGTTCGCTGCGTGCAGCAAGCTCCAGCCGATCCGTGCCGCCATTGCCAATGAAGGAACCAGCATAAGATCCGCCACCTTCGATCAGGAACACGTCTTCCTGGGGACCACCCTGAAGCAAAGGGATGTTGGTGAAGCCGTACTGACCGTTGTTGATCGTACCGGAGTTCTCGCCACTGATTCGCCATTGGTTGATCGCGTCGGGACCCTGCACTCGCTGGTTCGTGGCGCCCGAGCCGACGACTGTCTCAAAGCCCAGGGCATTTCCCGGGGCGCCGCTACTGGAACCGACGCCGCTGGCCTGGTTCTTACTCCAGCTGACAAACGCCGTGGAGGTGTACTGAGAATAGTCGAGTGTATCCCAGCCAGCACCGGTATCCAACGTTCCGTAAATGTAGTCCGAACTGTTGCCGATAAACTGGAACGTATCGTCTGCCAAGCCGCCGACCAGCGATTCGACATCGTAAAAGCGGGTCGCCGTGTTGAGCGTACCGTTGTCCCTCCGCGTCTGACCAACCACTCGTTGGTTCCACTGCCGGTGTACTGTGCCGTGAAGGCATCATTGCCGACGGTACCAATCACATCGTGGTAGTCAGCATCCGTATCGAGCACATCGATTACAAACGCGGCTTCGGTGATCACTCCCAAGTTGTCGGTCGCGCGGACGCGCACCGAATAGGCAGACTGCAATTCGTCGTCAAATGAATCGGCGGTGACGATTTGGTCGGCATCAATGTCGAAACGGGCATTGTCCTCTCCGCCTTCTCCGGCGACCAACTCAAAGCTATACGGAAGCGTCCCCTCGGGATCGACGACGGATAACAGACCCACTTTAGAATCAACTGGCAATTTTTCGTCAACGAAATTACTCGAAAGTAGAACATCGCCAGCCAATAAACAGCGTTGTTCTAACCGCTCAGCAAGTAAGCAAGCGGCGGCGACGCGGGGCAGACGAGCGCTGTGAGTTTTGTTTACGGGACATGAGATTGAAAGAGCTCGGAAAACGAGAAAAGTGGGGGAGAAACGATCGGGTGATTCCAGATGCGAACGCGCGTCGGAGGGATCAGCTCAATCGGCGATCAAAGCGTGTTTGCGATGCACACGCTGCGATTTGCGGGAGGCAAGGAACTGGTCGAGCTTGCGAATGCCTGAAAATGTCATGGAAAAGCCGAGTGGGAAATGGGATGAGGGGAAGAGCGTTTGCTTAGCCACATACCTGCGGCCATTCAGACAAACGGGACACCCTATGCAAGAAAAAGCGATCTTTTCTTGAACGCAGGGGGAACGGCGTCTCAAGAAAACATGCGAAAACCGAGCCCAATCCGTCCACAACTATTTCTGAAAAGCTGGTTTCAAGCTTAAGTTGCAGATCGAATGCCACTCCGCCCGACGACAAAGCCCGTCTCCCCATCTTGGGCGTCCCCTACCCAGCGAATCGGAAAACAAACTAAGAATCGGAGGCCCGTCAGGCAACGCTGTGAAGCGTTTTGCCGTAAAAATCTCGGTCAGCGGCCAAAGCCTAAACTCCAACGTTTGGACTGAGAATGCTGGAGTTCAGGGTCTAGCGGCCCAGCAGCACGGGGACGTAACCGTTTTCGCTGGGGTAGATGATCAGTATTCGTCGTCCGTCAGGCGACACTTGGATGCTTCTTGGCCGGCGTAATCCGTTTCTCGGATGGTATACAACCCCGAGTGGTTGGCCGGTTGGAACGTGCCATGCCATGATCCGGCCGTCGTTGTGACCCGAGATCAAGACCCGGTCATCGGCCAGGAAACAAAGTGCCCAGAGACTCGATTGGTTCTGAATGTCCAATAAGATTCGATCGGACTGGCGATCCCAAACCTGCAGCGTGACATCGTTTCCGGCGGCAATCAGGCGTTGATCGTTACTTAAAGCGACGACATCGGGATCGGCCAAACGGTGCCAACGGTGGATCTTGCCCGACTCGATATCCAACTCTTGCACCCGCGTGTCCTCAGCAGTAACGCAAATCAACGTTTGATTGTTATCAGCGAAGACGGCATTGGCATCGTCCACGGTTTGAAACGCCGCGATCAACTCATGGCTGGCCCAGCGATCGGCAGATTTCCAAATGCAAATTTGCCCTGCACCGACTGCAGCAAGCCGACCGCCATCACGCGAAAGACTGACGTGCTCGTGTTTTTCGAGCGGCGACTCGATCGTGGCAAGCGGTTGCTGAGTTCGCAACTCCACGATCGCAATCTGATGAGCGCTTTCCATCGCCGCCAGTCCCCTGGCGACCTGAGGAGAAAACTTTTCAATCGGCAATCCGAGCGGCTCTTGTCCCCGCAGAAGCAACACCGGCTCCGCCGCGTTGTCGAGCAGATAAGCCGTCTCGATCGCGACCGCCGCGCTAATTTCACGCCGACACATGACGGCATCGCGATCCCAAGCTTGTACCACGGCGTCACTTCCCGCGGTGACAAATTGCTGGGAGTCATCGCCGAGCCATTTCACCGCAAGTCGTGACTTATCCTGCTGATGTGCGGTCATCTGTGCATGGATCGTTCCGTCGACGTGCGTGGTATCGAAACGCCTAAGCTGAATCAATTGTAGCCGTCCATCACCGAACCCAACGGTCAGCCACATTCCGTCGGGCGAAGCTGACAAAGATTGCGCGTAGGATGCACTGACGTTAAACGAACCCATCCGTGCGCCGGAAACCCGATCAAAGACCGCCAACGAATCTAAATAGCGTTCGCCGGCGATTAACCACTCGCTACTGGGGCCTGCCCAACACATCGCACGAATGTTGGAAAAGGGCTTCGTATCAATCGATCGAGTCTGCTTCGCGGCGGCGACATCCCAAACGTGAATACCTTCCCGCGTCGGCACATACAATTCGCTGCTGTCGGGCGAGAACAAAAGGGTCTCGTGCCGCTGATCATTTTCGAAGCGAAATTTTTCATTGCCTTCCGCATCGCCAACCCAGACACCCTTGTATCGAGAGCCCGCCGCAACCGACTGGCTGTCGGGGGACCAGACAAGCGATTCAATCCCGTTATGCACCGGCCGCACCTGTCTCGTGCAGGTTGCTTGTCCCAAATCCCAATATTTGATCACTCCCGATGTCGATCCGCTGACCGCCATGGAACCATCCGGAGAGAACGCAACCGCCTGGGTCGGTTCCCCATGACTTCCCAATAGCCGCCAGTCCATCGTCGCTCCGTCAAGCCGCCCCTGCATCACGTTGCCATCCTCACAAACACAGATCGCTTGTGCCCCGGCGGGCGAAATCGCGATCTCATGCACGGGCGACGAGAGGTCGATGCGCCAAAGTGGCGACGGAGATGCTGCGGGACGCAAGAATTCCAACAATGCACTGCGCTCGCCAATCCCGTCAAGTGACGATAGCTGGCGTTGACTCAGTGCATCGCCGGTGAGCTGAGTCAGTTGCACAAGATCGGCATTCCGATACGCCGCAATGGCGGATTGCAATTGATTACTCTCGAGCAAGTCATTGGCTCGCCGTTCGCGCATCTCACTGGCTAACTTGGCACGGCGAACTTCAATCACTTGCCAGGTCGAAACGACACTGATGGTGACGAGTGAAAACAGGACCAGTGCTGCAAACGCGATCGCCAAGCGATGACGCTGGAACGTTTTGCGAAGTTGATAGATCCGTGATGGTGGGCAAGCCAGGACCGCTTCGCCGGACAAGAATCGTTGAATGTCGTCGGCCAATTCGGATGCCGCCCCATAGCGACGCCGGCGATCTTTTTCCAACGCCTTCATGATCAACCAATCCAGCTCTCCGAGAATCGTTTCGTATAGCTTGCGCCGATGGAGCCGTCTCCAATCAGCAACCGTCGATCCTTTCTGGGCTTGTCGCGTGCTGATCGCTGTGCTCGGTCGTGGTGGGTGCTCGTCGCGAATGATCCGGCGGACCTCGTCAAAGCTCGCCGCCTTGAATGTGGCGTGATCAAAAGGCGGAGCACCGACTACGAGTTCGTACAACAATACACCGAGCGAATAAACATCGCTGCGAGTGTCGATATCAATCACCCCCATCTCGGCTTGTTCGGGGCTCATATACATCGGCGTCCCCACCATCTGGGCGAAACCGGTGTAGATCGTATTGTCCGTGAGTGGATGATCGAGGGCCTTGGCCAATCCAAAATCGATCACGCTGGGGACCGCTTCATCATCAATTTCGGCTACCAAGATGTTCGATGGTTTCAAGTTGCGATGAATCACCCCTTTTCGATGAGCGTGCTGGACCGCACGACAAACCTTTACGAAAATCTGCAAGCGTTCCTCCGTACTTAGCCTCTTGGTATCGGCGTACTCGGTAATCGGTAACCCCTGAACCAATTCCATCACCAGGTAGGGTTGCCCGGCTGTCGTCGCACCGCCATCAAGGACTTTGGCAATGTTGGGATGATCCATCAACGCCAAAGCCTGACGCTCGGCCGAGAATCGAGCCATCGTCTCTTTTGTGGCGATACCCGCACGAATCACTTTCACGGCCACCTTGCGGCGGACCGGCTCCTCCTGCTGGGCTACATAGACGGCTCCCATACCACCTTCGCCGATTAACTCGCAAATCTTGTAACGATCGATCTGTGGTAGAACGTCGCTGTCGATCGGCTGCGGACAAATTCCCGACCGGGTCGACATCCCCTGGGTCTCGCGACTTCCAAAATAGTCGACAACTTCATCCAAAACATTAGAGTCCTGACGATCACGAGCAGCCAACAATTGCTCCACAGCCGCGTGCATCACTTCGTCCGATCCGCAGGCTTGCTCGACCATCCTCCGCCGCTCGTCAACATCGTCAATCGCGATCGCCTTAATGAAAACCGACTTGATGGAGTCACTTTGCGATGGATCAGACATGTGCGAGTTTTAGATTCTAGACGGGGCGGAAGTTGGCAAGACGTTCGGGATTTGCGAGGGCGTCTGATTACGTTCCGTATCGAAGCAATACAGTCACCTCCACCGCGAAGGCGTCGTGCCGTTCTTAAGTCGTTGTTCAGAAGTGAGTTGCGCAAAGAACCCCTGCCCGCGCAGCGGGAGGGGTCGAGCGCAGCGAGGGGGAGGGTCTTTACTCGATGCAGCAACACCAGCCCTCTCCCTCGCTAAGGCTCGGCAGGAGCAAACAAGAGCAACCGAAAGATTCCCAGCTCCATGCTTCGCACTACCTCTGTTCTTCCATGCGAAAAGAGTCGCGGCATCGTCCACCAAAAAACATTCTATCTCGGCGTTTGATGGTATCGTGAGGTTTTCGTCCTGCCTTCCGAAAATCACCAACGCGGCATTGGCAGAATGAGGAAGGGCAGGACCAACAGAGCCAGGTACCGCCACGCTCAACCTTCCCAGCGCACCGCGAACCAAGAACGCGCAAACTCCCAATTCTTGTAGGCAGAGCTACGCGACATCCCCAATAACTCGCCAGCTTCGGTAACCGATAAGCCGGCAAAGACGCGAAGCTTGACCAGATCTGCCGAGGCGGAGTCGACCGCGACCAAAAGATCGAGCCCATCGTCTAGGTCCAGTAGCAAGTCGGTCGCTTGCGCGGAATCGTCAACCCATTCGCCTAATTCGATGCGATTGCAATGGCCACCACGCTTTTGACTTCCGCGGGCACGAGCGGCATCAATTAGGATTCGCCGCATCGCTTCGGCAGCGGCCGCGAAAAAGTGTCCTCGACTGTCGAATTTTTGCAGCCGACCACCCGACACCAACCGCAAATAGGCTTCGTTCACAAGTGCCGTCGGCTGAAGCGTCTGTTCACCCTGCTCCCGCGCAAATTGGCTCTCGGCAATCAAACGCAGCTCCTCATACACCGTGCGGAATAAACCCTCCGATGCCCCGGCATCGCCCGATCGCAATTGGCACAACAATTCGGTAACTTCACCCATTCCGTTAGTGTATGTGCAAACCACCCGACGGGCGAGCGGATTTTCCTCCATTTCGGTCACTTTTTGGCTAGTTATCGATGACGATCGAAATCCCCGATGGTCGCGTGCGACCATCGGGCCTTGACAGGTGCAGGCGGCGAGATGGTTTCGCTCGGTAGTCTGCACGGTGGACTCGACCTTGAAGATCGCTGATTTCGTTGGCACTAAGCTCTGATCTGAATTCTCATCAGCGTTCATATCCGCATTACCTCCTGGAGAGTTTTCGGACCGCTTTCGTAGTTAGCCATCAATTGGCTCTGCACGACAGACTGATGAGACCTCCCGGTCCTCGCATTTGGAATGTTGTCATTTGGCGCCACAAACAGTACCAGCCGTTTGCGCTTCAAACGGTACCAGTTTGGCGACAAGAAAAACATCTCCCCAAGAAGATCAAGAAACTGGTGCAGAGCGTTGGTCGCATCGCTGCCAGTAAGAGCACGAAGAAGAAAGACGTTCTGGAATCGCTCTATGGTGATCTGCTGCAACGGACCGGCCAATTGCTTGGGCGAGCTAAATCATTGATCCAAACAGCACGGGGCGAGTCGCAGCGGATCGACGTTTTATTGAAAATCACTGCCCTTGAGCATTGGATTAATCTGACGCAGCAGGTTTGCGATACTGCACGGCGACGTGTCCTACTAGGCGAATCGGTTCCTAATTGCGAGAAGCTATTCAGTATGTTT
Source organism: Novipirellula artificiosorum (assembly GCF_007860135.1). Taxonomy (NCBI): domain Bacteria; kingdom Pseudomonadati; phylum Planctomycetota; class Planctomycetia; order Pirellulales; family Pirellulaceae; genus Novipirellula; species Novipirellula artificiosorum. The sequence goes on along the minus strand of NZ_SJPV01000017.1, from coordinate 3,917 downwards.
GAGAGTCACACTCAGCTATACCGGCGTGGCAAAGCGGGACAGCCCAATCAATACGGTCGTTTAGTATTGGTGTACGAGGATGACGCAGGTTTTATCAGCCACTATCACTTGATGGATCGCACCGCACAAGACCAAGAAGTGGTGGTGGAGCAAACGAATGTTGCTCAAAGGAGCATGGCGGTGAAATCTGTACCGCATCGTTCGATCGTGGTTTTCACTCTGATGAGAATGAAGATAAGTTGCATGGAATCATTAACGAAGTTTGTGTTCTACCACGTCATCCCGGTCAGTATGCTGAGCGTCTGAAGAAAAGTTCGGTTCAATTCCATAAGACACGTTTGCATCATTCGGGAATCGAATCGGCGATCGGTGCGATGCAGCGAGGTAACGGATTGAATCGTTGTCGCGATCGAAGCGAGTTAGGCTTTGAACGTTACTTTGGCTTAGCGATATTGGGTCGCAACTTCCATACTCTCGGCAGGCTTCTGATCTCGCGTCATCAGGCGACAGCACTTGCAGCACAGAGCAAACGAAAAGCGGCATAACCGCTAAAGCCGCTTGTTAAAACAGATCGTCAATCGTCTGTCTAGCGGTCCGCGCTGGCACTGGAAAGTTGAACAAGTAGCTGTGATACGAGCACAAATTGAGCTAGTCCCCAATTCCTGTACCACCGGCGGCGAAATTTAAGAAACACCGAGAGTGCCCCTGGTCGGGCATTGAAGTGGAATTGGGTCTGTGGAATGGTTGGTTGTTGGTGACAGCAAGGCTGCCCTTGTTACGCCGCTTGCCCGTAAACGCTCATCGGCGTTTGACCGCCAAGGGCCTGGTGCGGACGTTGCAATGAGTAAAACTCAAAGTAACCTTTTACGCTATTGATTAAATCGGCTACTGTTTCATCCTCCTTTAAATAGATGGCTTCGTATTTCAAACTTCGCCAAAGACGCTCGATGAACACGTTGTCCAATGCTCTTCCTTTGCCATCCATACTAATCTGAATCTCCTTCGATTTGAGAATCGATGTGAATGATTGGCTCGTGAATTGTGCACCTTGGTCAGTGTTGAATATTTCGGGTTGACGTTGTGTGGTTGCAAATGCTTCCTCCAGAGCATCAATGCAGAATGAATTCTCCAGGCTGTTCGACACGCGCCACGACAGCACGTGGCGACTATACCAATCGATGACGGCCACCAAGTACATAAAGCCGCGGTACATCGGTAGGTAAGTGATGTCCGTACTCCAGACTTGATCTGGACGTTCAATCTGGATTCCTCGTAGTAAGTAAGGATAAATCACATGCTCTTTGTTGGGGATCGTCATGCGTGGTTTCGGGTAAATTGCGGTCAAATCCATCAAGTCCATCAGGCGTCGTACCCGTTTGATATTGACGTGGTAACCTTGCAGGTTCAACCACTGAGTCATGCTCAGTCGTCCCATGTGGGGATGCTCCAAGTGTTGTTCATCAATCATTCGCATCAGGCGTAAGTTCTCCGGACTTTCCTGGGCTGGCTCGCTGTAGTAGGTTGATCGGGACAAGCCCAGGATTTCGCATTGGCGGCGAATGCTAAGGTCAGCGTGATCAGGCTCGATCATGGATCGCAGGCTGTCATTCGAACTGGGCAGCTTTTTTTTTCAACCACTCGAGTTCCATCTTCGAGCGGCCAATTTCTTCAAAGAATTCTGCTTCGCGTTTTTTGAACTCTTGCTCGCGATTGCTTACATACCCTCGCTCGAAGAGTTCGGCTGCTCCGTCGAGCAGCTTCTTCTTCCAAGTGTGGATCTGAGTCGAATGAACCTGGTACTGAGTCGCAAGCTCGCGAACGGTCTTTTCTTCTTTTACGGCGGCGATAGCAATCTTTGCTTTTACGGCCGAGCTAATGCTTCTACGTCGTTTGGTCATGAATCTCTCCTTTGATTCCAGGACAACTAACGACCGGAGCTTACTCGATTTTTTCTCAAAAAGTCTACCTTAGTCGGTGGTACAGGAATTGGGGACTAGCTCAAATCACAGCGGTAGATCATGGCGGAACAGTTATCTTCGTGGCAAAATGGTAGCTTTGAAGTAAACAAAATCCCCGTTCGGACCAATTTCCGGACGCACACTAGCCTTCGCTGGGGACCTCTTCTTCACGGGGCACAGCTTTTTCACTTAGCTGTTCACAACCATGAAAACTTCGGTGCCATCAACGGCATCAAGTACTCAGGGGGCTTTTAGGCAGAATCATCCGCTCGGGAGTGAGCTTTTTTTGTCCACGGGCAGCCCGAGTTTTCCCAGCCGCCCTGAGCCGGACTATCTGAATCTCCGTTTCCATCTCCCTCCATGCCATCGGTGGATGTCCGACGAAGAGGAATTCTTCGGGTGTGCGAACATCCAGAATCTTCACGTTGTCGGGATCGGCCTGCCAGATCGCATAGGCTTCCTGCGCCGTGACATAGAGACCCAAAACGGTTTGCTTCGCTTTCGCGACGGAGGGTATGTTTTCTGGCATCGGATTCTCTTTCTCTCTTGATTTCCAATTCGTTGCGGATTGGTTTCGGGAAATGGTTTCTAGCGGGACATCGCCCGCTTGTCATTCAGTGAGCGGCAAGACACTAGCCGCCGGTTTTGCCCGTGAAATACCGGCGGCAAGCGCCTTGCCGCTCACCCAAAGTAGTGCCGTCCAGTTAGGGAGCAGTGCTCACCGGCGTCCGTCCGAATGCTTCGTCAATGATCGCTTGTAGATGCTTGACCAGATCATCTGACGGCGTCTCGTAGTCGTCATCACCGAGCCGCTTTAACGTTTTTTCGCTGGCCCCGGTCCAAGCCGCTGCGCCTCCGAACAAACCGATGATCGAAGTCCCTTGGGTTCCGCGGTACTTTGAATCGCGTCCGGCAATCACATCGGCTGCGATTCGGCCCTGGCGGTTCGCCGGTCCTGCCAGCGCGACGAGGCTCCACTTACCGGTAACAAAATCCTTCACTTCGATCGCGTCGCCAACGGCGTAGATGTCGGGATCACTCGTCTGCATCGAATCGCTAACACGAATCCCACCGCACTCTCCAATCTCAATCCCCGCAGTCTGAGCTAACTTGGTTTCGGGCCGTACACCGATCGCAAAAATCACGATGTCGGCTGGATAAGTTTTGCCGGACATGGTTTGGACCTCGATGCCACCGTTGTCCATTTGCATGCCGGTATAATTAGCCATCCCAGTTAAAAGTGTCGTCCCGCTTTCGATCCATTGGCGGATCGTTCGAGCATCGGGCACGGTGCGAACATGAAAGATCCCTGGCAAGTCGACGCCTGGTAGCGGCGGACAAAACGACGGAGCACCCGGCGACAGAACAAGTTTGTCGTAAGATTCCGTGGTGGTTTCACCCGTCAACACATTCCGCAGCAGGACGGTTTTATCCTTTGCGGAAATTGACACCGCTTCACAGTGGGTGCGCACATCGATCGCAAACTGGTCATGGAACAGTTTTTCACTGGCGACCAGCAGACTCGCTTCTTTTTCGATCACGCCGCTGACGTGGTACGGCAACCCACAGTTCGCATAGGAAACGTAAGGCCCACGCTCGACCATCAAGATCTCTGCCTTTTCGTCAAGTCTGCGCAAACGTGCGGCACAGGAAGCACCGCCAGCGACACCACCTACAATGATAACTTTCATGCGTCGCATTCCTTCTGTTTTTGAGTCAATCAGTTTGTTGGTGCTATGCAGCATCACTCGGTCTGGCTTGGACGTCTATTCGCAAAACTACGACACTCACATTGCGCAATGCGTACTCGCTCTCTCAGAGATTCGTGCAGCTGCTCGGTTGTGGTCACCTAAAACACGTGTTCCCAGGCTCCCGTCCAACGCCGTGAACGATCTATTAATGCTCGAGATTTCGCTTGAATCGGCCATCGCCCTTAAGGACCTGCACGGTGGAAGCATG
>NZ_SJPV01000016.1:117045-147114 GCF_007860135.1 Novipirellula artificiosorum | reverse complement strand
TTTCCAGCCGCAGGGCGATGCCAGACAAGATGGCGTCAAGCACCTCGCTTCGTGATGCTGGGCTGTTGTCAACGCAAGCGTCAGCATCGGCAAGGCGAAGAAGCCGCTCTCCTGTCACGTCGTCCCATGCTGGTCTGGGGGAGATACAACTGACCGCCAGCAGGATGTCGGACACCTCGTTCCTAACGGACATCTGCTCCCCTGTCGAGATCCGATAGATGGTTGATTCGTCGCACTGGCAATACTTGGCGAGTTGAGTATGAGTTGGAAATTGATTCCTCCCCGCGCGGTAGGGACTTCCCCGGCGGTTACAGCGTTCGAGGAACTCCCGTAGTTGGTCGCTGTTTGAAGTTGCTGCCAGCTTTCGACGTCGTTCGGCTTCGTATTTTTGTTGTCCCAGTTGGAAGTCGGGGGTGTCAAAGATGCTAACAGTCGATTGATCGCTGTAACTCATTTGTTTTGTTCCTGGTGGATCGGCTGAGGCAAAGTGATTGATGGATGAAGTGCTCTTGGGCAGTACGCAATTGCCCAGCGCCCGTCCTGAGTAAGGTTCGGCAGAATTATCATGTAGTTAGTGATGAAGCCAAAGACGTGTTTTCGGCTGGCCGTTGCCTGTCTTGTTCGATTTGGATCCATCGCATGGCGACCACCTCAGCTGCAGCTCGTCTTTCCGCCATCTCATGGTTTGCGTCGCCCATTGAGCCAAACCACCAGCTGCTCGGATCGGAGTGGGTGGGCAATTGCGGATCGACGTGGCACGCTTTGCGGCGGCACCGTCCGCCGACCAGCTGCCCCTCAGTGTCAAGCAGAATCGGGCGCAACGGGCCTCGCTCGTCGATCGAGTTAACCACATTGCCGGAATCACTTAGGCTGATCTTGGGCAGCGATTGACAATCAGGGTGGGCATTGAAGTTTCCGTGAGTATCGGGCTCTTCTGCATCATCGAGTTCTGGTTGGTCGTGACGAGTTTGATGGTTTGTGGTAGGCGGCTGCATGTTTGCGATCCAAGAAGTGGGGCGGCGGCACGTGTCACCGCGATCCTCCGGAGAGCCCGGAAGAAATTCGCCGCCCCGTAAACCTGTGGGAAGGTGTTGATCGCGATGACAAGCTAATCATCGCATCAAATCGCAATCGCACCAAAAACGTGCAATCTAAGTTTTGGCACCGCGGAGACTCGTCTAGCAACAGGCAGCTGTGAAAGGCGGTGACCTACTGCCTAACGCACGGCAGCGGTATGGAAGGCTTCACGCGGCAACACTTGCTGCCTACGCGATCTGAGCAGCAGACTGCGATTAATAGAATGCAGCTAATAACTCGGGCTTGCCCTTGGTCGACAGACCACAAAAGGGCAAGCCCTTATGGTCCCTTATGGGAATGGCGACATCTGAGTGTCGCCTACAAAAGCACCGGAATGTCGCCACGGAACAAGCCGCTGAAGCTCGCTAATTTGGTGAGCGAGTACCTTTTTTTCCTCCCATGCCGGCATGTCAGAAACGTACGCTATCTCCCAAGTCGATTCGATCGGCATCAAGTCTGCCATGGCAGCGTAGAATGCCAGTGAGCTTCCCCATTTTGGTTTTCCTTTTGCTTCGGGTGGGCCACGGTCAGCGGCGAGCAATCGGCCTGTATTCACTTCGGGGAGCCTCATCGCCGAAGGTCGGCGGTCGCTCCACCTTTGGTGTTGCCCACGAGATGAGGAGGGCACGGGGCCATCAACGGGATCCCATTCGCGTCTTATTTGAACAATTGATGGCGTTTTGTGCTCGGAGGCGGCAATTCGAGACTGCCGCCATTTGGAAAGGACACGACCCAACTCCCACAAGGAAAATTCGACAGGAATTGAACGTTTCACGGAACAATGACTCGCGTCTCAAGCTCGTGCTGTAGCTGCAGCCGGTCGATGAAGCCGGTCGATGAAGCCGGTGCGCCTTCGGTTGGGGACGTTTCGGCGCGTCGGTGTCCGAATTCTGAAGACACAGACGCGAGTTTCACCCTGACCGGACTCCGTTCGGTCGATGCAACCGAGTTCACAAACAGCGTTGCGATTCCGGGTTGCTAGCGGCTACTTACGCTCCCTTGATTCATCGCAGTATTTAGCAGCAAGGTACGCTTTGGCACAGTTCAAGAATTCCTCGGAACATGGCCCGCCGAGACGAAAGAATGTTTCGCAATCGTCTAATTTGCTGAACGGATCGACGCCCCGTTGTAGTTGGTCAGCGATGTCCTTGGCCAACAAGTAAGCCTCCTCAAAACGCGGATGTCCATCGGAGAGTCGTTGAAACCACGGCAGCCAGACCTGGTTGAGATGATCAAGCAGCGACGGTGCTTCGCAATCTTCTGGACTCAACCGAACAACCTTTGGCAGGATCACATAACAAAGGTTGGTATCCTCATCGACCCACAGGTCAACTTCCCACTCTTCTCCGAACAAGGCGAGGTACTCGGCTACATTATGAAGGAAACCCGACCATCCGATCCCGTTGTAGTGATCTTCCAGGAAGTTGATTTCATCAGCAACCAGGTCTGGTGAAAAGCTTCCCGATCGAAATCGGTTGACGATCTGTCGCGAGAGACGAAGCTCTGGTTCGAACATCGCATTTGCGTACTGAGACACGATTGTCTCGAAGTACGCGATTTGGTCCTCCATTTCGCAGAGAAGCTGCGAGGCGCGAGGATCGTTCATGCTCAACTCCAGAGCTCAATGGCTCGCCAAAACGACCAATCCAGCAGGGTTGTCAACGGGCGAATACATCACGAAACGGCCTGAGACTTCCGGTGCTCATTGTTGCTCATGGATGGTTTGCGTTGCGACGGAGTCGCGCTGAAGCTATACATCCTGGCATAAGCTCGGAAGTTTCCGTGTCCAGGATAGCATAGCGACCGGCAAACAACGCGTCCACCACGACAAAGTAACGCCCATCATTCAGCTGAATAGACGTTCCTCCATTCCAATCCAAGACTGCCTTCGGTGAGGCGAGAATCCACCGGTGGTAGTGTCCAGTAAAAATCAATCGATTAGAGACTGCGCCGAAAATGCGGTCCAAACGCTCGCCGCCAGTCGGCGGGCCGCCAAAGAACCAGAGCTCTTCAAGCACGGTAGGATCGAGCCAGGGTTCGATGTGTGTGAATAGGCAGTCACCGATTTTGAGACGCGGCTCTAGCGATCCCATGTACTGGATCACCAGATCGCTATATTTCCGTCGAGTCTCGTCGCTGACTTCGTAGCAGAGTCCAAAGTCATGATTGCCCCAGACGCCGATCACACCGGCATCGGAAAGCAACTGGCACGTTTCTTCAACTCGCTCACCCGTTTCAACGACATCGCCCACCATAACGATCTGGTCGACAGCTTGCTTGTCCAACTCATCCAGCACTGCCTGCAACTGTTCGACGTGTTCGTGAATATCGGTGATGATGCCAAGTTTCATAGCAGAACGAATTCCTCAAAATGTGCATCTACTGTTCAGTTTTCACAAACATGACATCGGACCGTAACACATACTTGCGGCCTTGCCGCACTTCAGCGCCCATGTGCTTGAGCCAGTGACTAAACAGAAGTGCCATGCCAACTTGAGGCCTGATTTTTAGTCCGCCGCTGAATGCGGTTTCGCCACCAGAAAAATCGTCGTTCAAGTAGACGAGGAACGTAAGAAAGCTCTTTTGGCCATTCTCTCGTCGATGAATGCCGTCGGCATGCCATCTGAACCTCTCGCCGACGTCGTAGCGGTAAAACCGCATTCGCTCGTTCAGTCCCACCGACGTCCAACCCTTTGCCACGTTGGGAACATCTTGGGCGATGCGTTGCCATAGTTCATCGGATTTCTGCTCATCATCCAGCAGCACGCGCGTGTTGTTCCGAACGTCCAATTGTCGCTCTGGTCCGGACTGAGTGTTGATCGGAGCCGGCTGGTAGCAGAGCGACTCGCTCAACGCGATCCATTGTTCGCATTCCTGCGGTGTGAACAGGTTCGCGATCGTGAAGATGCCTTCCTTTACCCGTACCAGATTTCTCAACATGCCTTCAGTACCTTACGTCGTTACGAAATACCTGCACGTCCCAAGTTAATGCTCTATTCACGGTCCCGGGACAGCCACGCGAATAGAATGCAAAGGCCGGATACTACCGCAGCCATTGACCAGCCTATGCTTGGACTGCGAACCGATATTCGAGCACGGAGCTCCGTTTCTTGTCCCCATCCTCTGATTCCGTCATCTCGTCCTCCGAGCAATTTCGATTGGACTATGACCAATCTGTATCCTAACCTAAGGCAAAAAGCAAATTGCGCGCCGGAGCACGATGAGATCGATGGTGGCTCACCAGATATCCATCCGAATCGTCGCGGCAAGACCTCCGCAAGCCAGCATGAGCTTCAAAGAAAGTCGCAACATCGCGCCCTGGCTAATGGTGCGGACATCACCGCAATAAGATTCCGCTTAGTAACTGCCAACTGCAGTCGGGTGGACCAGTCTATGGCACGAAGCCAAACGGCTTCGGAGCTTCGGTCATGACACCTCCGCAGGTTACGCGGAGGCATCGACGCTCCTGTGAACAAACTGACACCGGTCAGGCTTGCTGAAATCTTCTGCGGCAGCAGGGACACTCGCCATCGAATCCATGATGCAACGCTGTGAACGCAGTTGGCTGCGGCAGTGACATGATCGCTTTGAAAGCGAGTGGGTCGCGATGTGCGTAGTGCCGATACGTCACGCCGCCAACAGAATGTCCGAGGATCTCGATTGACGATTCCGGCATGTGCTCGTCGTAGTACGTTGCCGAAGTCTTGCGAAGATCTTTCAGAACCCAGAGCTTCTCTTCACCCGTCTCCACATCCTGCTTTGGCTTGAGGCGGGCCAACTCACACAGCAATTGAAATTGTTTGTTGGGCCGTGACGTGCCGCCCGCAAAGACGGGCTCGTCGGGCTGGGGATTCTCCGGGCGGATGCTCTTGAGGTGCGCATGAACGACACGGTTCATTGGACGGTGAAACTGCTTGTTGGTTTTCACACGTCGGTAGTACAGCCAACCATAGCGACACTCCTTGCCTTGGCCATTCGGAGGTTCTGGTCGCCATGACACATGTCGCCACAATATCGGCTCATGAAATCCGGCGGACCCGAACACAGTCCCGGTGTCGACTCCGTAGTTGAAGAACACGACCAGTGCGGCTCGCCAATAATGACCAACCGTGAAAGGCTGCTTCCAGCCGCGCAATTGCGGCAGTTGGTATGTGGCAAAGTAGAGAGCGTTGAGATCTGGTTTCGTCAGATAGTGCCGGCCAGCAACATCTCGTTGCGGTTTCGGACTGGGGAATCGGGGTAGCTTGGCAACGTAATCTTGCTCCCAGGCCCATGACATGATGGCTCGAAGATTCTCTCGAGCCTTGTTCGCAGTGCGACCCGGATTGGAACCGCCATCCTCAGCAGCTTTGTTGTGAACCCAGTCCAAGAAATCGCGAATGTGCGATCGATTGATCCGATCGACATCAACGCCGTTGCCCCAGGTAGTCCACTTGGTGACCGTCGACTTGTATTCTTTGCGGGTCCCGCCCGAGAGTTTCTTGGCAGTCAGATACTTAACTGAAATTGCTTCAACGCTGTTGGACATGGTGACGACTCCAAGGCCGTCGGCATATCACATCAGTGTTTGGATCCTTCGCCAGCCGAAAGCCGGTGGACTGGCTTCTTGCAGAACCTCCTGTCACTCCTCGAAATTGTTGACGCAGTCATTCGCTGCACTTACCGTCCAAAGTAGTCCAAGATTTGGAGGAAACTGCGGCGAAGCAATTTCGCTAAGTCGCGTAGACCGATGCAACCGAAAGCACGACGGGTGTCTAGGTGCTGCGCTGTTAATGGCCAACCTCGCACCCTTGCCGTTTTGGGTGATCTCGATCTGATACCGGCGCTACGGGGTCACAGTGAATCGGAGCCCGACCGCTAGCGCGTCACGGTAGATTCCGGATGGACTAGCGATGTACTGGATATCGGGCTGCATACTGACGGTTGCGGTGACCTGCGCTTTGTAGAAGGTTTCCACTACCGTTTCCTGGTTCGTGCCACCGAGGTTCAGTCGAGCCCAGGCGATGCCCGCGCCGATCACGTCTTCGTCGCGACCAGGCAATAAGCCTCGGTACACAACACCCGCCGCCGCGCCAAGGTGCGAGCACAGCAAGAACACGAAGGCTGCGAAGTACAACCAGGGCATGATGGGGACATGTACTCATCCTGTGTACAACCTGTGAAGCAGGACCATCCACACGTAGTTTTCGACTGATAGCAGGACTGCGAGCGACAATTCTCCGCACAATCGGCGTAACCGTTACATCTGTGCAGAGTGGACATTGCCATGCGCGCTTGGCTGACCGTCCCAACGGAATCGCGTGCCCAAAAGGCAACTCGACTGAATTGCCGGGCAAATCGGCGTGAAGATCGCGGAGAGAATAGTCAGCAAGTTCAGGCGCCGGTTGGTCTTCTCCTGGGCGTTCATTTGAAAGCCGGATCTCAGGTCGCGAATTCGTCTATCCAGCTAGTCCAGGGTTCGTTCTGCCGACTTCAGATTGGCCAGGGCACAATTCATGAAGTCGCGGGCGTCAGCGAGTTTGAAGAAGGCCTTATCCGTGGTACTCAGCTTGTCCAGCCAGTCTTCGAATTCGCTGGGTTCAAATCCTTCTAAGTCAATCCAAATCCTTGCATCGGCCTTCGTGCGCGCTTCCGATAATTCCTCTAGGGATAGAGGCTTCAGTTGCACCGTTTCGTCGATCTGAAAGCTGTTGACAATCATGGTCCTACTTCCGTTTCCTCATTACTTTACTTCACCTGATCAACAAGGTTCTCGACGGATCGATTCGGGCCGGCATTCGCTCAGCAGAACCCCAGCCACTTACTTCACGAGTTCCAGTTCGCTCGGACGCCAGGTCTTGTTGAGCCACGGCTTGAGCGGGCCGTACAACCGCAGGAGGATGAACCAGCTCTTTTCCGGAACGGTCTGGATCCAGTTGCTCTCCTTGCCCTTCGGGGCCTTGGGAGCAAAGTAGATGTCATACGAGCCATCCGCATTCGGCTTCAACTCGCCACTGAGGCTGTTCACGCCGGCGAACGGTTGATCGGTCTGCAGCATGGAACGGTGCTGCGTGTCGTAGATGGTCACGGACCAGTTGTCCTTGGCCGGCACGTTGGGCGGCAGGTGCAGCTTGTAGGTTTTGGCTCCGTCGAGTGGCTGGTGTTTCGAATCCATTCCGACAATGCCGTAGTCCGACCCGACCCCCGGTTTGATTCCTGCCATGGCAGGAGTCACACAAACCGCGTTGAAGTGCATCCAGAGGCGGGCATCGATCCGACGAATCCCGTCTTTCAGGAAGAAGCAGTTCTTGTCGGGAAATGCCATCACCCATTCGCTGTCGGTCTCCGGATAGTAACGGTGACCCGGATCGCGTGGATAGACGGTGTTGGCTCGGGCATAGCCGCTGCCGATCGCCACCGCTTCGGTGAGCAGTTTCTTCATGCGGGCATCGGGTTTGAAGGGCTTGCCTTTCTCGATGCCGATACCGGCGAGCAGGCCGCGGGTTTCGGGTCCGATGAATTCGATCGGCTCCTTCTGGATGATCTCATTGAGCCGCTCAAAGTAACTGAAGTCATTCGGTGGGACCGTGTTGTAATGAACCCCTGACATGTTTTTGAACTCCATCTTCGGAGGGTTGTCCTTCTTCGCCAGCGGATAGACCTTCAGGTTGGCCTTGATGTTGTCGGCGGACTTCTTGACGTCCGCCGGGTTGGTCACGCTGCCGCGCACGTAGCCCCGCATAAAGTTCCAGACCACATAGCTCGTGGATTTGACGACAAAGTAGCCTTCCGGCACATCGCCCTCGTATCCCGGAGGCAGTACCAGGTACTTGCCGCCCTTGCCCTTGTCCGGTCCGGCGGCACCCATGTCGCTGAGGTAGCGCATGTCGCCGTCGTCGAGGATTCCCAGCACATCGGGCGGGACCTCGATCACGGTGGGGCCGTCCTTCTCCAGATCGAGAAAGCCCCAGGTGTAGAGCGAGGTGTTGTTGTAGGTCAGGACCAGCGACTTGGAATCGCCGAGCTGTTCCCAAAGGACGATCTGATTGGAATCGCCCATGTTCATGTCCCGGCTCCCCTGGAGGAGGCTGTAGGTGGACACGGCGGGGATCATTTCAATGTAGACCTGCACCGCGCGGGCGCGGTCCACATAGTCGTAGAGCGCATCCTTGGTCCCTCCGATCGGAACTCCGTCGAAATATTCGAGGGTGCCAATCGGCGTCTCCACCTTGTCCGGGGTGACGATCGACTCCGGAATATCCGTGGTCATTTTCATCTTGGGCTTTTGCGTGTCCTTCGCTTCTTGAGCGACAGCCAGCTTGGTTGTGCCGCACAGAATGCATGTCATCAGAAGCACCGCGGCAAGAGGCCCTGATTTCGTTTGGAATATTTGTTTCATTTTTATGTGCCTGTTCTTTACTCTCGTATTAGTTGTTTTGACTTCGTTGCCTTTACGTGGCTGTGGCTTCCAGCCGCAGCGTTCTCCTACCCAACTGCGGCTGGAGGCCACAGCCACGTTAGTTTCCGGTATTCTCTATTTCACTTTCTCGATCTTGCTCATCGGGAACGTTTGGTCGAAGTAAGCTTGCTCTGGACCATAGAGCCTCAGGTAGACGAAGAAGGACTGGCCTTTGTTGGTCTGGACCCAGTTCACTTCTTTGCCCTCGGGGGCGGTCGGTCCAAAGTACAGATCCACTGAGCCGTCGTCGTTCTTGATCAGACCTTCGGTGCGGGATGAACGGTCCGACCGTTTGATTTCGTTGCGGATGATCAATCGATTCTCGATGTCATAGACGGTAACTGACCAAAAGTTGGCTGCCGGTGGATTGGGACCGACGTGGAGCTTGTAATTGTTGCCCCCCATCAATGCTTTGTCGTCGGCATCGTAGTAACTTCCCAGATAGGCTGAACCTTGGCCTGCCACCCGCGAGACCATGCCGGCCGACGTGGTGGTCGCCTCGAAACCGTAGGATGCCCGCTCGTTGAACTGCGAGTACGTCGGCAGATCGATTTTCGGATTCATCCCGGCCATCGCGTCTTCAAAACCGGAGTCCTTGCCATAGAGTGATGTTGGGAACATCTCCCTGGTTTTGTTGAAGGAGATCGCTTGCGACATGGCCATGCCAACGTCCAGGCCTTGCTGCAGAATCTCTTTCTGCTGAGCAGTCGGCTTGAACGGTTTTCCTTTTTCGATGCCGACGTCCTTGAGCCAGGCGTAGAAGAAGCGGTCGCGATCCGCCATCGGTTCACGCTGAACATAGGTGTTCACCAGTTCCCAGAACCGCATGTCGCGTGGCTGGGTGTTGAGCTCGACCTTGTCACCCGGCTTCGGGTCGTACTTAATGAACTTGGTCTTCGGCGGATTGTCGGCTTCCGACAATTTATAGGCCTTCACGGCTGTCCTGAGTTTCTTGGCTTCATCCCCGGTGCCGAGCGCACGGTAGAAGTAGAGCACTCGGAAGGTGTCGGATTGGATGATTTTGCCATCGAAGTTCTTTGGGTAATTCTGCCCCGGCCCAACCAGCAACAGTTTTCCCGGCTTACCATTGATCTCGTGGATGGGCTGCATCCACGCGTTATCGACCACGCCGTAGATCGCCCCGGGCGGCAGGTCAACGACCACAGGCCCGGTCTTCGACAGGTCCGACATTGCGAGCGTGTAAGGGGTGGTCACGTTCGCGGTCATGTAGGGATAGACGCCGTCGTAACCGTCATAGAGGCCAAAGAAGATGTCGGTGTCAGACAGATCCAACCCGTTGGAGGTCTTAAAATTGCTGAGCAGTGCCGGATAAAGCGTTTCGAAATTCATCATCGGCATCGCCCAAGTGACCAGTTGAGTGGCTCGCTGCTGAAGAATCCGGCGATGCAAAAGCTCCGCCGTCTCTTTGGTAATGGTCTGGCCCTGAAATTCAAGTTTACCCAGATAAGTTTCTTGAACGGTTTGAGCCGAAGCACTCGGCAGCATGGTGTTGCACGCGATGACGGCAACCAAAGCTACGATGAATCGTGTTGGGTTTTTCATGGTTTTTCTTTCTTAGTAATTGGATCTGTGTTTGTTCTTGCTTGTTCGGGGGTGGTAGTTGGTCTCAGTCCCATCGTGGCTGGGGCTTCCAGCCCCAGTACAGAAAGACACTGCGGCTGGAAGCCGCAGCCACGGTCTGCTATTCCAACAGTTCGAAGTCGTTGAGGATCCATGACTTTTCGATGTAGCCTTCCAGTGGGCCATAGAACCTGAAGACCACGAAGAATCCCTTGTCAGGATCTGTCTTGATCCAGTTCTTTTTGCCTTCAGGCTTTTTCGGGCCGAAGTAAATGTCCACGGAGCCATCGTCATTAACTTCAGGTTTGCCCGTGCTGCCGACGTTGATGTTTCCTCCCGAACCGAGCAGGCTCCGGCTGATTGGGTCATAGGCCGTCACTGCCCAGAAGCGTTTGACGGGAGGCTTGGCCGGCACACGCAAACGATAGATCTTGTCGCCAAGAAGATAGACGCCTTCTTTGTCTCTGAACGCGGTCAAGTAAGAAGTCCCCACACCCGCAGTGGTAGAAAGCAGGTTCGGTGAAACGCAAATCGCCTGATAGTGCCAGAGGGTTCGGGCGTCGATGTCGTTGTGGCCGTCAGCGACGAACTCGGTGTTGCGAATGAACATTTTTTCCCAATGCCGATTCGGCCAATAATTAATTTCCGGATCGCGCGATGCGTAGACGATTGCCCGCGACATGGCGACACCCTGTTTGGCTGCCGTGTCGAAGATGCCTTGCATCCGCTGGTCCGGTTTGAAGGGCTTGCCCTTTTCGATCCCCAACGTGGCCAGTCGTCCCAACAATTCTTTGTCGAACAATTCCGTCGGCTCGTACTGGATGATCTCGTTCAACATCGTGAACACCGAGCCATCTTCGGGAGGCAGAGTATTGGCACCGATACCGGAGCAATTGACTGCGGTGTGTTCCCGCGGGCCTGTGGCCAAAGGGTAAACCTTCAAGCGATCCTTGAACCATTTCACGGCCTGATCGCCATTGCCAACTTCGCCGAAGCCGCGCATCATCGCCCAGATCCGGTAGCCCGGTGAGCGGAACACAAAATAACCTTTTGGAGTTTCGCCTTTGAAACCTGGCGGCAGGAACAGGTACTTGCCGCCCTTGGCCTTGTCCGGTCCGGTGGGGCCGAAGTCGGTGAGGTATTTGAAAGCGGCGTCGTTGGCATTGCCATACATTCCCGGCGGGATCTCCACGACGGTGGGGCCGTCGACTTTCAAGTCGATGGAGGCAAAGGCATAGACCGTGATGTTGTTTCCGGTCAGGTAGTTCTCACTCGGTGTCATGAAGTCGGCCATGACGCCGACGTCCGAAGCGGACTTGAACCCGAAGTCGCGAATCTGCGATTTGACGATGCTGTAGAGTGAGAGCGACGGATAGAAATCCATATACGCCTGGGTGGCGCGCTGCCGATCCATCTCGTCGTAGATCTTCTGCGTCGAGGCTTCTGTCGGAAACGAACCGCCTTCGAACTCCAGGCTGCCAAAGTTGGTTTCCATCTTGTCGGGGGCCGGTTTGAAATCCTTGGCTGCCTGTTTCGCTCCGGGGCTCTTGAAGAGGTTTTTGTTTTCTCCAGCATCGTCAGCCTGCACCGACGCTGCCATACGAACCGCCGCGAGGACGGCCAGAGCGAGGACGGTGAGTGATTTCATTTTCATGACGTTCTAGCCTTCTATCTCATGAATTCTGCGACGGATTTCGGTCCGCCACTTGGCGGCCTTCTCCTGCTGTTGGTTCAGCAGGATGCCGAGGATGTACGCGGTAACTGCGGCCCCGATCAGGGCGACCCCTATCTCGAATACGATGTCGATTACAAACTCTCCGCTGCCTTCCGACAGGAACCTGGTAACCTGCGAAAACTTGAACCATTTGGAGAGCGCGACAAAGGCGACTCCCAGGAGTCCGCCGGCCCATAGAAAGATCAGGTGGACCTTGACCGGTGCCGAAACTTCGTCGATCTGGTCCGGATGATCACGGAAGTAATGCACCTCTTCGTCGCTTACCTGGCCCGCCTTCCCTTTCAAAAAGAGCTTAAGGAAGACCGCGTCGCGTTCGTCCTGCTTATGGATGTTCATCGTTAAATCCGGACAGGGCGAGGTTTGTTAGTGATTTCATTTTCTTATCTCCAATTAATCGATGTCTGTTAGGCTGACGCCGGGCGGGTTCGGATGTTCCTCAAGCGATTGCTTGTACTCACCGATGATCCGCAGGTAGTGTCGGAAGACCCAGGCGTTGTCTGCGCAAATGTTGATCTGCTCACGCGGGTCCATTTCGATGTTGAAGAGGTCCGGCAGTTCGTTGTTCATCAACCGAACACCCAAACCTCCTTCTTTGGATGGGTTGCCTGCCGAACTCGTGAACGAATTCGGGTACATGCGATAGTGTCGCCAGCGCACGGCGGCCAAATCGTTATTGACGAAAGTGATCAGGTGCTCGCGGTTCGACTTCTCCTGCTTTCCTAGGAAGAAGTCGCTTTGATTGACCCCGTCATAAGGACGGTCTGCAGGCAGCTTCGCACCGATGATCTCAGCCAGCGTCGGAACGAAGTCGTGCAAAGAAACCATCTCGTTACTTTTTCGTGGCTTGATCTTGCCCGGCCACTTGATCATGCCCGGCACACGCAGTGAACCTTCCAGTGCATCGCCGAGTTCTCCCCGGAAGGGTCCATTGTTTCCGCCGGGGTATGCCATCGGGTTGCCGGTGGGGCAGGCAGAGTTGTCGGAAAGCCAGATCACGATGGTGTTGTCTTCGATCCCAGCTTGCTTGATGGCATCGAGGACTTGGCCTGTGCGGTGGTCAAGTTCCATGATCGCGTCGCCGTACGCGTGGCTTGACTTCCCCTTGAATTCGGGTGTCGTAACGTTCGGATAGTGCGTATGGGTCCAACCGACGTAGAGGAAAAACGGTTTGTCGTCATTCGCCTGTCGCTTGATGTAATCGACCGAGGCCTTGGCGATGTCTCCTTCGATTTGGCGACGGTAATCGACCGTGTACTCCCGCACCGCCTTGAGATTTCCGTTGGGCTCAGACTCGTAGATTTTCGGAACGACTTTTTGAATGTCTGACTCGGGAATGGCGGCGCGTTCCATGTGTCCTCGATAGAGTGTTCCATCGGTCGTTTCGATAACGCCGACGTGATATTCGTCGAAGCCCTGACGCGTGGGCCAACTCTGCTCTTCTGACCCGAGGTGCCACTTGCCCGCCATGCCCGTCGCGTACCCCTGGCTCCTGAAGATTTCAGCCATGGTCAATTCATTGGCCTGCAATGTGTTCGGTGTACCACCAATGATGATGGTGCCCAATCCTGAACGACACGAATAGCGTCCCGTCATCAGGGCGGCCCGCGAAGGCGTGCAGCCCGGCTCTACGAGGAACTGCGTCATCTGCAATCCTTCCCGTGCCAATCGGTCGATGTTAGGCGTGGGCATGCCGCGAATTTCACCGCCGCCGTAGACGCCGATGTCGCCCCACCCCACATTGTCGGCCAGCATCAAAACGACGTTGGGTTTGTCGGACTCTTGTTGGGCCACCGCATTCTGCGTATCAGTCAGACCTGCTGCCAGCAGGCAGGACCAGGCGAGTATGATTGTTTTCATTGTTTTCGGTTTGATTGGGTTCTCTAGGGTTCTCTATGACATTGAACGCTGCAGGCGTGATCTACTTCACCAACTCGATCTCGCCACAACCGAAGCTCGGCCCCAACCGACTCGGTTGGAACTGGTGCACAAGGGGCATGCTCCATGCCCCTCATGCATCGTTCAAGCTTTCTACTTCTTCTTCGCCGGGATGCTAATCGTGACGTCGTTCACACGTCCGGTGAACTCCGAGTCCTCAGCATTTTTGAAGACCTTGTCAGCCACGGGCGTAGCCTCATCGATGCCGACATCGGCGGTTTCATCGGCTGAGTAAACCGCGGGTTGCGTCTTCTCGACTCGACCATCGGCGACTTTCTCGCCATCCACAAAGAGAGTGGCCTGGCCTCCTTTGCCGTTGCCGCCTCCGTCATATTCGAATACCAATGTGATCTCGGCGCTCTTGTTATCAATCGCTTTCGGGGACGTGACGGTGTAACTCTTCAATCCAAACCAGTTGTAGGTGTACGCAGGCTTGCCTTGATCCATGTACAAAGCCCAGCCGCCGAACTTGCCGCCCTGGCAAAGAATCACACCTCGGTCACTCCCTTTAAGATCCACATTGGCAACGATCGTTTTCGACGTGTTCTTCTCGTTGATAAAGGTGTTCTCCAGGATCCCCGTCATACCCTGGCCGAGGGTCAGGCTGGTTCTGTCACCCATCAGGTCAGGTCGACCAGCGATGGCTGCGTTGAAGCGTTCGTAAGACCGGTCATCCAGTGGGTAGACACTGTTGGCAATGGCCTCCTTCTTGAACAGTTCCTGCATCTCTTTCAGTTTGTCAGGATGCTTGTCAGCCAGATTGTTCGTCAGGCTGAAGTCTTCTTCCGCATTGAAGAGTTCCCACACGTCGTTTTGCAAAGTGTGAATGGGATCATTTTCCCATGGCACACGGTGTACGACACGCGCCAGCCAGCCTTCGTGATAGATCGCGCGGTTGGCAAAAATCTCGAAGTACTGGGTCGTGTGTCGATCTTTGGCGTTTGCATCGTCCGTTGCATACAACATGCTCACTCCAGAGAGTGGCTTCTGCTTGACGCCGTTGACCATCGTTGGCTGGGGCAGTTTCGCTGCTTCCAGGACAGTCGCTGCCACATCGTTGACATGGTGCCACTGCGAACGAATTTCACCTTTTGCTTTGATCCCTTTCGGCCAGTGCATGACCATCCCGTTGCGAGTGCCACCATAGTCGGCGGCCATTTGCTTGGTCCAGGTAAACGGTGCGTCCGTAGCTACGGCCCAAGCCGCTGAAAAGTGCGGGAACGAATTCGGGCCACCCCAGTCGTCGGCGCGAGCCAACATGCTTTCGGTGGTTTCCGCATCAAAAATGCCGTTCAGGTGAACCAGTTCGTTGTAGGTTCCTTCCAGGCCTCCTTCGCCACTGGAGCCGTTGTCACCCATGATGTAGATGAACAGCGTGTTGTCCAACGCGCCCATGTCGTCGATCGCATCGGCCAGCCGCCCGACTTCTTTGTCGGTGTGCTCGGCGAAGCCGGCGAACGCCTCCATTTGCAGAGCAAATAGTTCACGTTCCTTGTCACTTAACTTCTCCCAATCCTTGATGTCCGTTGGCATGGGAGCCAGCTTGGTGTTTTCTGGAATGATGCCCATGGCTTTTTGACGAGCAAACGTCTCTTCGCGGTACTTGAGCCAGCCAGAATCGAATTTCCCGTCGTACTTTTCGATCCACTCTTTCGGTGCGTGGTGCGGAGCGTGGGTGGCTCCCGGTGCGTAGTAAATGAAGAACGGTTTTTCGGGAGTCATGGCCTGTTGAAACTTCATCCAGTTGATGGCTTCGTTAGTCATGTCCGTCGTAAAGTGATAATCGGGATCGTCCTTCTTTGCGACTTTCGTGACGCCGTCAAAAATCACGGGGTCCCATTGGTTGGTTTCGCCACCGATGAAGCCATAGAATTTGTCAAATCCTGAATGGGTTGGCCAGCGGAAATACGGCCCCGATACGGAGACTTCCCACGTCGGTGTTTCGTGCCACTTGCCGAATGCAGCCGTGCTATAGCCGTTGTGACGCAGAGTCTCCGCAAAGTATTTGGCATCGTTCGATCGTTCGCCCTGGTTGCCAGGAAATCCAGTGGCGATTTCCATCACGCAGCCAACGTTGACTTCGTGATGATTCCGACCGGAAAGCAACGCGGCTCGTGTGGGCGAACATAGAGCGGTCGTGTGGAAATGGTTGAAACGCAATCCGTTGTTTGCCAAACGATCAAAGGTCGGTGTTTCAATGGCTCCACCAAAAGTGCTTGTCGCACCGAAGCCAATGTCATCAATCAAAACAATGACGACGTTGGGAGCGCCTTCGGGTGGCTTGATCTGAAACATCGGAGGCTTGGTGGCATCTCGAGCGTCCAGCACCTCAATGGGTGCGTATGTCGGTGGCTGTATAGGCAGAACAGTTCTGTCCATTTTGTACTGGGCTCCGTCTTGCGCCGTGGCAGACTGGTTGTTGCAAACCAGGAGCGCCGCAACGGCAAGGAGTAGAATCAGGAGTTTCATTTTCATCGTGTTAGTACCCTGTGATAAAGTGTTAAAGTGTTATTTGTTGATGTCAGACAGCGCGCCGCCCCCCCCTTTTCCGGCCCATTGGTTAGTCGTTTGAAAATATGGTCTTCCAGTCCGATTTCATGTTCAAGACATGCCAGCCCTGTGCCTTCGCTGTCTTGAGCGAAGCGTTATCTTTTTCCGCATACGCGTATTCACGTTCGTCATCGTCGTGATTGACGAGCAATTGAAATGAAGGCAAAGTGTTGCTGTGGCAATACGTCAACATGCCGATGTCGCCACCGCTGCGAACGTTTCCGCCTGCAAAGATCGGTTTGCGACCAATGTGCAAATCAATTCCCGTGGGCTTGGTCGCCTTGTCATTGAAGAACAGGTGGTCTGCCGTCTTGAACAGTTGCCACTTGCCATCAACTTGTTTGAACACATTTCGGCCGTTAGTCCCGATCACGTTTTCCGGAACAATCCCATAGGTTTCTTCCGAGATGGCTCGCATGAAATCGATTCCGCCGCCGGAACAGATATAGGTCTTGAACCCATTGGCACGCAGGTAAGCCAGCAACTCGACCATCGGTGTGTAGGCGAGCTGTGTGTAAGCCACATTGAGCTTCGGGTGTTTGGCGGTCGCAAAGAAATCCCTGACGTGGCGATCAAACTCTTCCACCGACATGCCGGCATGCGAAGTTTCCATCACCTTCAGGAACTCGTGTCCCCCGTTGATCAAATCGTCAACGAGATGTTGCGGGTCGCCCGCCAGCACAGATTTATACGGTTCCTGTTCCTTCCATTCGGGATGATCGCCTGCCATCGCCTTAATGCGATATACAGCGAATTCAAACTGCACTACCGGTTGTTCGCACCATAACGTTCCGTCGTTATCGAAGGTCGCGATCCGCTGTTCCGGCGGCACAAACTTCGGGCCACCCTCTTTGGTGACCTCCTGCACGAACTGAAGGATCGACGATTTGGTCGGTCCGTCATTCCATGATCCCAGCGGATCCGCATGCTGTGTACTACTGTCACTGCTGGCCAGCGCCTGCTCCTGGGCCATTGCCGATACCGTGAGCATCAGAGTCAGGGCGATACCCATCATTGCTTGTTGAATCATCTTCATCTCGCTCTCACTGTTCGTTGTTTCGTGCCATCTGTGGCTTCTAGCCGCAGTGCTCTTTCTGAACTGGGGCTGGAAGCCCCAGCCACGATTACCTCACCAGTTCGATCTCGCCCGGTCGCCAGGTTTGGTCGATCCAGGGTTGTTCGGGGCCGTAGATGCGCAGGGCGATGAACCAGCTCTTGCCGGGGATGGTCTGGAGCCAGTTGCCTTCCTGGCCTGCGGGCGCTTTCGGCGAGAAGTAGATGTCCATCGATCCGTCCGCATTGGTCTTGATTCCCTTGTCCTGACTTCCCTTGGTCGGGAACTGCTGGTCCGTTTGAAGCTGCGAGCGGGTTTGGGTGTCATACATGGTGATCGCCCAGAAATCCTTGGCTGGCGGGTTCGGCGGAATCCGGAGCCGGTAAGTCTTGGAGCCATCCAGAACCTTGCCCTCGGCATCGAGCATTCCCATCGAGTAGTCCGATCCCTTGCCAGCAACGGTCATGGCCATCGCAGGCGAGACACAGATGTAGCCGAAGTGGAACAGCACGCGTGGGTCAAGGCGATAGGCGCCGTTGCGTGTGAAGGTGGTGTCCTTATTCGCATAGGCAGTCACCCAGGCGTCACTGTCCTTGAAGGTCAGGTTGCCGGGGTCACGCGGGAAGTAGCTGATGGCACGGGCGGCGCTGTTACCGATCGCGGCGGCGTCAGTCAGAATCTTCTTCATGCGTGTATCCGGAGCGAAGGGCTTGCCCTTTTCGATACCGATCGCAGCCATCATTCCCTTGGCCTCAGGGCCGAGATACGACTCGGGCTCGGTCTGAATCAGTGCATGCAGTTTCTCAAACGCGCTGTAATCATTCGGAAGGATCATGTGCATGTCCTTGCCGGACACGTTGATAAATTCGGTTGCCGGGGGAGCGTCCGCGGTTGACAGCGGGTACACCTTCAGCGTGCTGCGGATGTTTTTCGACGCGGCCGGGACGGACTTTTCGATGGGCAGGCTCTTATCGAGATAGCCGCGCATGAACACCCAGACTCCACTGGTTTTCGACGGGACAACGAAGTAGCCCTCGGGGACAGCACCTTTGTAGCCGGGAGGAAGCACGAGGTACTTGCCACCCTTGCCCTTATCGGGACCCGCTACGCCGAGGTCGACCATGTACTTGAATTCCATGTCGTCGAGGATGCCGAGCATTCCCTGCGGCAAGTCGATCACGGTCGGGCCGTCTTTGACTAGGTCAAGGAAGCCGACCGCGTACATGGTCGACGTATTCCCGGTAAGCAGGATGGTCTTGGAGTCCATCAGGCTGTCCCAGATGCAGATCTTATTGCAGGCGTCAGCGCCCATCGCCGCCTGCCCTTCGCGCAGGGCGTTGACAGAGAGTGCGGGGATCGAATTGAGATAGACGTTCACGGCCCGCGAGGTGTCGAGGTAGTCGTAGATGTTTTTCACGGTCTTCGGCGACGGAACCCCGTCGAAGTAATCGAGAGTCCCGATGGAGGTTTCCACGGAATCCGGAGCCGTGTACTCCTTAGGGATCTCGGTGGTCATTTTCAGTTTGGGCGACTGCGCATGGGCGTGGCTGGTCAGGGCGATCGCGATTGCGATGGACGCAACGGCGACTTGCGAAATTGGAAGTCGCGATAACATCGCTTTTTCTCTCATAGAGTCGTGGTTGAAGAAAAAGTGTTTCGTCATTTCGTTTCCTTGATTTAGAAGTTACCTGATGTCTTTTCTGATTCGCCAAAGCAGGCGAGTGCCGAATCCCGCAGCAACCAGGAAGCCCAGGCCTCCGGCAACAGATTCCCCAAACAGACGTGGCGGAACGTTGTGGCTTAGCAGCATTGCTGACGCGATTAGCAACGAAGCGATCAGTAGCCCGCCGACGATGCGATTGGCGACCAGTTCGAGGCTGTTAACCTCGTGTGTCATCTGCAGCTTGCCGGATTGTGCACGATCGAGAATGTCGGCGATGTTTCGGGGACCGTTTCGTACCAGGCGATCAACGTCACGCATCGACTGTTGCAGTCGGCGAGTCAAGCGTTTGGGGTCCAGGCGAGACCGAATCAATTGGTCCTTGAAGGGTGCGATGACATCATTGAGGCTGAAGTTTGGACTGAGCAGACGGGCGGTCCCTTCCAGCATCACCAATGTCTTCAGCAGCAGCGACGCGGCCGAAGGCATCACGACATGATGCCGTCGCACAATGTCCATCAACTGATCCATTGCTCCACCGATATCAAAGTCTTCCAGCGACTGTGATCCGTATTGCACTAACAGATCACTGACATCGGCTCGAAAGGCCATTCGATCCACGTCGGCCGGTGCGGAACCGGCACGCAACAACGTATCGGCAAGCCCTTCGGCGTCTCGCTGCGTCAGCATCAACAGCAAGTCTTCAAACAACTCACGTGTGGAATCATCTAGCCGCCCGACCATTCCACAGTCGAGCAACCCGACCACGCCACCATCGAGCACAAAGAAGTTTCCCGGATGCGGGTCCGCATGATAGAAACCGTCACGAAAAATCATGTTCATGAAGATCGTGGCGGCGTCTTTGGCCAGATGGTTCAAATCCACGCCTGCCTCGGTCAGTCGCTCCGGCTTTGACCCCGGAATGCCGTCCAGCAACTCCATCGTCAGCACGCGTTTGCTGGACCGATCTTTGTAAGCCGTGGGGATGTGAACCGTTTCGTCACCCTCGAAGTTGCGAGTGAACGTTTCCATATTGCTGCGTTCGCAAGTGAAATCCAATTCACGTAGCAGCGTGCGACGAAACTCGCGAGTCGTCGCCTCCGGCTGGAAATTCCTCGACTCGGGAACATACTCTTCCAACAGCTTCGCCAGCTTTTCGAGCAATTCCAGGTCGATGCGAACGGTTTCCTGGATGCCCGCGTGCTGGACCTTCACGACGACTTGCTGTCCGTCGGCCAATCTCGCGAGATGCACCTGACCGACCGATGCCGAAGAAAACGCCTCCGCTGCAAACTCGGCAAACAACTCCTCCGGCGTCTGGCCCAGCTCCTCCAGGATTGTTTGCTGAACAACGTCCGCCGGGTCGGCTGGCGTGTCGGCTTGAAGCTTTCGCAGTTCCGTCGCGATATCCGGCCCGACCAGATCGGCTCGTGTGCTGAGGACTTGCCCCAGTTTGATATAGGTCGTTCCCAGTTCCGTTAAAGCCAACCGCAGTCGTTCGCCGACGGGTAAGTCAGCGATCGCCTGTGTTTCCTTGCTCGCCAACAGATCACGAACGGACTGCACCGAAATCTTGCCAAACCAATCGGCTAATCCATAGCGCCCCAGCACCTGGACGATTTCCGCCAGACGCTTGCCTTCTTCGCGAGTTTGATTGAGGTTCAGTAAGTCCATGTTGATTCACCATCCCAACAATGTGAGATTTAGCCGTTGAGTTTCTTTTCGAGTCGTTCCAGTCGCTGGGTGAGCGATTCGACATCCTCGGTGCGAGCCACGCCGATTCGCTGCAGAGCTTCATCAACACGCTGATCGACAAACGTCCGGAAGGCATCATCCGCCGACTCCGCTGCCTTGCGAGCCTCGCCTTTGAGCAACCCCATCTGGATCATCGCGCTGTCGATTTGATGATCCACCAATTCGGTCAATTTTTGCGTGCTTCGTCGCTACGTCGATCGACCTCTTCCTGAAACTCACTGGCCTGCGGTTCAGTCAAGTCAGCCTCTTGCTTCAGCTTGGCCACTAGGTCAGAGACCTTGTCCTTGGTCAGGCTCGCCAAGCCGATGCTGGTAAAGACACTTTGTTTTAAGACATCAAACATTTTTCATTCCTCAAAAGTGATGTAGGCCAGAACCGGTCCTGGCCTACGTTTGACTTATACAATCAATCAACCAATTCGATCTCGCTCGGACGCCAACCTCTGTCGTACCAGACTTGTGTCGGGCCATAGATGCGCCACAACATGTTCCAACCTTTGGCTGGATCGGTTTGAATCCAGTTCACTTTTCCATCAGGCTTCTTCGGGCCGATGTAGACGTCATAAGAACCGTCCGCGTTTTTAACGGTCGCCTTGTCGATGCTGGTGACGCCCGGGTAGGGATTGTCGGTTTGCAACAGCGAGCGGGTCTGGTTGTCGTAAACAGTGATGTCCCAGAAACGCTCGGCTGGAACGTTGGCAGGAATGTGGATCTTGTAGGTCTTGCTGCCATCGAGGGCATTCCCTTCGGCGTCGCGCAGTCCCATCACATACTGGGATCCCGCTCCGACAGGTGGTTTGACCATCGCGGGCGTGATGCCGGTAGCGTAGAAGTGGAAGCGGACACGCGAATTGATCAGACTGACGCCGTCGTTGAGAAACTCGTAGCTGCCACCAGCGAAGCCTAGCTCCCAGCTTTTGCTGCCCGGCCAGATCGCGGTGTCCTCCGTGTCGCGGTTGCGGAAGAGGATCGTGCGTTGGGCGGCGGTGCCGACTGCGGCGGCCTCAGCGAGGATCTTCTTCATGCGGGCGTCCGGTTTGAAAGGCTTGCCCTTCTGGATGCCGATCGAAGCCAGCAATCCGAGGATCTCGGAACTCTCGGCCGAGTTCGGCTCTTCCTGAACCGTGATGTTGACCTCGTCGAAGAAGGTCTCATCCTGGGCGTGCAAAGTGTTGAAATCTTTCATCGCTGTGTTGACCCAGTTGACTTCCTTGGGCTCACTACCCAGCGGATAGAGACGGAAATGTTCCTTCATGTTCTTGACCACGGGAACCGGATCGAAGTCCGTCATGAAACCGCGCATCGCCAGCCAGTGGCCGTAGGTTTTCGACTTCTTGACGATGTAGCCGTCGGTGGGCAGTTCGCCTTTGTAGTCAGGCGGCACCAACAGGAACTTCCCGCCCTTGCCCTTGTCATCGCCGGCGTTGCCGAAATCACAGACGTAATGGAACCATGCATCGTCGATGATGCCCAGCACGTTGGGCGGCGTCTCCATCACCATCGGGCCATCCTTCAGGTCGATCCACATGAAGGTGTAGACCACCGTGGTATTGCCCGTCAGCAGCAAGCCTTTGGAATCCAAACGCCCGCCCCAATAAATCATGGTCTCATTGTCGGGTCCCCACTTTTGGATGCCTTTGCGAAATCCCTGCAGCGAAGCCGCGGGCGTGGTCATGATCATGGCCTCTACGGCGCGCGAGAAGTCCATGTGATCCCACACCTTCTCCGCAGTCGCTTCAGTGGGGAATCCATCAACGAACTCCAAAGCCCCGAGGCGTGTTTCCGTCCGATCGGGGGTGACGACATTCGTCGGAATTTCGGTGGAGTATTTCATTGCGGGTGGCTGCGCTTGAACGCCGGTCGTCAGACAGGAGAAGGCCAGCGCTGCCAGAGTTAGCAGGTGGTGGTTTCGTCGCGTGGTCATAGTGTTGTTCCTACTTTCGGAAAGAATGTTCATGTCGATGGTTAAGGGGTGAACCGCCAGTTAGGACGGCACGATGTAGTTCATGAAAGTCTCCATGCGAATCATCACACGGCGTATCAGATGCGTTGCCTTCACCGAATCGGTATAGATGGCTGCTGTTCCGGTAGCGCCACCGGGCAACTCGTGAATGTCAATATCCGGCCCCGCCTCATCAAGCGTCAGCACGACACCGAACGGCAGTGTTTTCTGGCTGCTTGACGGTGCAGCGGCTACTGTTCCCGCCGGTTGAAGTTGTCCCTGTGGTGTGATGTAGGCAATCCGATCCACCGTTGCAGAAAACGTTCGGCCAGGAAAAAGCTCCAACACGACGTCTGCCTTCTGTCCCGGCTTCACATGGCGCAACCTGTTCTGATCGACGCCAACCGCGATTTGTGCACTGGACGAATCGACGAAAGCCATCCACGTGCGGACGGGGAACGCGGCCACGCGCTGACCGGGCCGCAGTGTCATCCCGATCACAAAACCGTCCGAAGGAGCAACGACGGTGGTTTGTGCAAGGTTGTATCGAGCGGTCGCCAGTTGGGCTCGCAACTGGGCAACTTGCGTGTTTTCGCCGTTGATCGTGGACGCAACAGCAAGCTCCGCTTTCTGCTTTGCCGCTTGAGTCGCCTTCAATCGCGTTTGCGCCTCGATGACACCTGTGTTGACGCCGTCAATCGTGGACTCCAGTGCCAGTTCTGCCTGTTTTCGCGCCGCTTTGGATGCCGCGACCGAGGCCAGGGCCAGCTCAATATTCCGCTCCTTCGTCGCCGCGTCTTCTTTGGAGGTCGCGTTGCCCGCAAGCAACTTGAACGCACGCTCGCTATCCGATCGAGCCAATTCGAGCTGAGCTTCCGACCTGTCAACGTTGGCCTTCGCCGCGACAAGCGCTGATTCAAGGGAGGCGGCTTGCTGTTTCGCGGCGACGATCGCTGCTTCGGCCTGAGCGACGTTCGCATCAGCTTCCGCCAGGCCGGCGGGCAGCATTTTGGCTGTCTGCTCAGCTTCCTTTACGGCCGCCAACAGTCGATCCACTTCGATTTGATAGGGCTGTGGGTCAAGCCGAAACAACACGTCACCTTTGCTGATCGGCTTACTGCCCTGCGCGTTGACTTCGATCACTTCGCCGCTGACGTTGGGAACGATTTCGACCACCATCCGATAGACGTTGACCGCGCCCGAGGGTGCTCCCCACTGCATCGGAATGAACAAGACCACCGTCAGCATCAACATCCAAAGGAGCGGCGAGAGTTTCCAGAACAAGTTGAAACGGACAATTTTGAACTTGACCAGAACGGCCAAGAACGCCAGGTAAATCAGGGTCAGGAAAAGAATCACGATACGTCTCCTTTCGTCGAGGTGGCGGCGTCACGAGACTTGGCGTTTTGAGCGTCCACCGGTTTGTAGTAGGCCCAGGTGAACGCTACCGGTAGCAGCAGCCCCATGGTGATGACGCCCCACCATCCACAGACGCTGACGGCGTCAGCTTGCGGGTGGTTGCGCCCGCGGGCAATTCGACCGGGCATCATCCCCAGCAAGACCCAAACGCCAACCAGCGTGAGCCCCAGAACCGAGAGAATGACGATCGCAAAGACATCAAGAAATTCCATCGCTGCGGTCCTACTGTTCGTTACGCTTACCACTCATTCGCCACCCGGATTCATCGCAACTCGTGCAATTGACTGACAGAATTTGCATGTGCATTTGGTAGAGACCGTTGAGCACACCCATCAGCACGGCTTGGTCGCGAACCGTCCCTGTCAGGATGGTGACCGGTCTCTTGTCGGCTCGCGACGCAGTGTCGATTTGCATCCCACCCAATCGCCCTGACCACGTCTCATCCAACGAACCTTCGACCTCAATGCGATAGCTAGCCGGCTCCCCTGGGGTAAGCTGTGACCAGTTGCTTTCTGACATGGCAAGATTCTCCGTTTGCCGAGATGTGGTTCCGCCAAATAACCCACGCATTGTCCCGAGGATTTGAACGAGAGGGATCACTAACGATTAGGGATTAATTAGGGATGCCAGACGGCCGCGGAGGAAGCGTTTGGATGAACCGTCGGACGGCTCCCGCGTGAATGGGCTCGATCCGAATTCGCGTGGCTCGCGTGAAAGATTGCCGAGGCTGCGGCTCGCATGTGGATATTCGGCACGCTGCCGGTCACGCCTTCCACGGTGACGACAGCCACACAATCAGCGATAAGTTAGGGAGCGGGCAGCCCGGGACAACAGCAGAGTCGCTGGGCGGGGCGGCGGCAGCCTGAATGTCGCCGGTCACGGGTGGGGGACCGTCGTCCTATTGGCATGGCGGCAAGCTGTAGCGGTCGTTCTAGCTGTGCGGCCAAATGGTCCTCTTTGCGCTCCCGATAGGGCGATTCTTCCAATTGCACCTGCCGGATGTGCCGATCTAACCGGATGTAGGAGTTACTGCTCCCGTACGACGCCTCATTCACCAGTGCCCAAACCGGTATGCCATGCACAGCAGTGGAAATCGCCAGTTTTGGCGGGTGACAGCCGCCGTTTCGATTTTGTTGATTCTCTGCGATTGGGTTTCGACTGCGAAAGCGCAGGCACCAGTCGACCCGTCGACTCCCGCCGTGCAGGAGTTGCACCGAGAAATCGACAAGCTGAAGCAACAAGTCCGCGAACTGGAATTTCGAGGCACCGAAAGGCAAGCCTGGGAAGACTCGATCACCAAGAGGTTACCAGCGATAGATGATGCTCTCCTGGAAGTGCGTATACCGTCAACTGACTACCAGGACGCTGGAGCCTCGCCATGCGATGCCGACCAGCCGTTAGGTTGTGCAGCAAGATCATGCCATTGCGGATGTTGTCCATGTCAGTGCCCGCAGCCTGAGGCTCCTTGTATCGACTGCCCACGCGTCTCAACACTCAATCCGTATTTCAACGTGAGTGTTTTCGGGGCCTTGAAAGCTGACGTGCTCTTCAATACCGCACGTCCCATTTCTCCCGGGACGCCTTACTTGCTCCTTCCCAAGTCGCCACGAGGATTGGATGAGGCAACCTTCGATACGCACGCGCGCCAAAGTACGTTGGGAGCCGTGGTCACGGGACCGCAAATCGGCGATTGGCAAACAGGCGGTACACTACTGGCAATGTTTTACAACGACAACCTATTGGCCGACCAATACGGTTTCTTGCCGTTGCTGGCCTATGGCGAATTGAAGAATCGGAAATGGCGGTTTGCGGCGGGTCTGCAGTTCGATGTATTCAACCCAGGATTACCGACGGTGCTACCATTTGCGGGCTTGTCCGGGTCGGGCAACTCGGGCAATTCCTTTCGCGGCCAGGTGCGACTTGAGCGCTTTCTTAATCCATCCGAGGACGTCCAGTGGACCATCCAAACGGCACTGAGCGAACCGATCGCTTCCACCATTGACCCGTTGTTTCGGCTCCTCAGTGAAGACAACGGATGGCCGAACGTGGAGCTACGTGTTGCCGTTGGGCTCGGCGCTTTAGGACCCGACCAGTTGCGGCCTTTTGAACTCGGCCTCTCCGGAGTTGTTGGGCAATTGCGCAGCACGCCGCCCGCTCCTGGCAATCGCGTCGTTGCAGATGTTTGGGGAGTCGGTACCGACCTCCGCTGGAAGATCAATGCGTTCTTTGGCGTCGCGGGCGAAGGATACGTGGGCCAGACTCTCGGCACCTACAGCGGCGGAGTCCTGCAAACGGTCAACGTTGACACGTTGGAAGGTATCCGATCCGCTGGCGGCTGGCTGGAAGTCTTTTGCTTCTGGACGCCGTGCTTGCACAGCCACGTTGGCTACGGAATCGATGATCCGATCGATCGCGATGTCAGTCTCACGGGGCCCGTGCGAAACGAAACCTATTTCAGCAACTTGCTCTGGGATGTGACACAGTCCGTCCGTTTCGGTTTCGAGTTCACGTGGCGCGAAACCGCCTACCAAGGCGTTCTGCGCGACAACGAAGGGGCGGGATTCCACACACAGTTTCAGTGGTCATTCTAGCTCTTCTTCAGCAGACCAAGCTCCTCGGCCTTGAGCACGGCCTGACGTCGGCCCGTGACATGCAGTTTCTCGAAGATGTGCTTCACGTGCGTCCGAACGGTCCAGACCGAGATGGAGAGGGCCTTCGCGATTTCCTTGTCGTAAAGCCGCTCGGCCAGCAGCTGCAGGGTTTCGAGTTCCCGATTGGTCAACGGCTCAAGATAGGGCACCGTGCGTGACGTCCCCGCCGCGTCGGAAGGACCCGATTCAGCGACGGAAACGCTCGTCTTCGTCTGCCCCGATGACTCGTGCTCCTTTGCACTCGGGATCTCCGCAAAGGTCTCCAGCAGGCGATCGACAAAATCAATCGAGACATTTTCTAATGGTGCTCGTTGGAGCTGGCTGGCCATCGGTTGGCCCAACTCCAAAAATGGCCGGACCCATCCCCCTGACTCGGCGAGTGCCAGCGCCTCGTCAAGTGAGTTGAACGCATCATCGGTAGAGCCTTGCCTGTCCAGTGCGACGGATTGTAGGACGGCAGCTTCAATCGTTTGGCAAGTGAATCGACAAGACTCACTCACCGAGCGAATTGATTTCAGGAGTTTGGTCGCAGTTGCCAAATCTCGCTTCGAACCAGCTGTGATCAAAACTCTCGCCTGAGTGATCGCTGGGGCTTCTAGCCAGAGGAACAACGTTGAGGGTATTGCCTGTTCGTTCACAGAGCGAGCCCATTGCAAGGCTTGCCTCGAGTCGCCCCGCAACAAGGCGAGTCGCGCCTGCAACGAATCGGCCACGGTCTGGTATTGACGTTCGTTCAAGTCCCGGGCGAATTCCTGCAACACGTTCGTCGTCTCGTCGGCTTCGTTCTCCAGTTGACGGAGTTGTTGGCAGAGGGCTAAGCCTGCTAGCGTATCGACGGCCGCCCTGGGTTCCAACACGTACCTCAACTCCGCGGCATCCGCGAAATGACTGGTCGCGGCCTCAAGTTCGCCGGCATGCAAGTGACTACAAGCCTGCAAGTAACAAGCCCAGGCCTCGGTATTGCGGATTCGGAGTTTACTCGCCACTAGCTTTAGACGTTGTGCGTCGAGGCGAGAGCGACGCAGATCACCGCTGATCGAGTGAACAAAGGCTAAGCCGCCCACAAGCCTCGAGACAATCTGGTTTTCGGAAGCGCCGAAACGATCGATCCGGTCTTCTAATCCTCGAACAGCACGCTCCTCTTGCCCGCCCATGCAAAACGCTAGTGCGAGCAGCAATTCAGCCTCGCCCTCGTACGGAGTCTTTTCGCCCGCGAGCTTCGACAACGACTCTTCGAAGTGCTGCTGACTGCTCTGAGCATTGCCTTCCCAGTATTCCAGGAATCCCCGAAAGTAGGCGAGTTCTCCCCAAACCGTCGGCTCCACGGTCTGCTCGCGTAACAAGTGTTCCACCTGCTCGACGATTGTCGGGATTCGCGCGACTTGAAATCGGCAATTCGCGATCCAAGCCTCGGTCAACAGCAACTTTGGCCGCTGCTGTTTGACGTCGTCCGGAAGCATCGACAGCCAACGCTCAACCACATACCAGCGATCTGCTGCGAACTCGTCGCGGCGACACCTCTCGATGATCTCGGCCGCTCGCACCACGTCTTCCGCCGCCAGGGCATGTTCGATCGATTCCGTGATCAACCCCTGGGTCTCATACCAAACACTGCCCCGAGAGTGCACGCCGGCAATGTCCTTGGGCGAATAGCACTGTTGCAGTTGCCTTCTTAGAAGGTCTTGGAACAGATGATGGTAGCGAAACCACTGGCCGTTAGAATCCAACGGAACAACGAACAGATTGGCAAGCTGGGCGTCTTCAATGAAGCTCTCGCCTTCAATGAAGCTCTCGCCGCTCGTGTTCTTGTCAGTGGAATCGTTTGGCGAGACGCAAACCGCTTCGACAAGCGAGGGGCAAAAACGACTCAATACAGAGGTCTGCAGTAAGCAATCACGCATCGCCGCCGGTTGCCCGGTCAGAACTTGTTCAGATAGGTAGTCGTAGACTTGCTGAAAGCCACCCTTCAACCCAGACAAGAACGCTTCTGGGTCAGACTGGTTGCGAAGGACAAGACCGACCAGGTGCAGGCCAACAATCCACCCCTCTACCTGCTGCTCGAGGTGCTCGAGTGTTGCTTTACTGACGGACACTCCCGCCATCTCGCCAAGCACTGCGTTGACTTCCGCATTCGTGAAGCGGAGATCGTCCTGGCGAATTTCTGTCAACCAGCCCCGTGCCCGAAGTGATGCAATTGAGATCGGCGGATCGTGCCGCGTCACCAGTACCAGGTGCAGCGGACGTGGTGGATGAAGCAACAGTTTGTCGAGTAATTCGTGGATACCGGAATTCGAAATCAGATGGTAATCATCCAACACGACAACCAGAGGCTCGGCAATGGAATCCAAATCGTTACTCAAGGTTTCTGCGAGCAGTAACGAAGGTGGCAACTGTGCCGCCTCAAGCAGAACAGCGGTGTCAGAACATGCTGTTGGAAAGCGGATTTGAACTGCGGCGACCAGATAGCTCAAGAAGGTCCTGAGTTCACTATTCTCCTCGCCTAATTGCACCCAAGCAGGTTTGACTTCGGCATCCTGTAACCACTGCGAAACCAACGTCGTTTTGCCATAGCCAGCCGGCGCCGACACGACCGTCAACGGTCGGCGCGGATTCTGCTGCAGCAATTCAAGTAATCGCGGACGAGAGATGAGACGCTGCACCGCCGCGGGCGGTCGCAACTTGGTCCGCAGAATCGTCGTCGCAGAGGACTGGCCCATCCCTGTAATGGCGTTCGGATCGTTCGTTCCTGACTTTCGCAACTTTTCCTGCCTGTTCTGAGTACAAAATACATTCGTGGTCGGACCGCATAAGATCATACGCGAATCGTATTACGGAGATACGAAACGCGAGGCGTGATTTTGAAACCTGTTGTTAATCGCAGGATAAGCTCCAGCTTGCCATCCACCTCGCGCAAAACACCAGTGAAATTTGACAGGTAGAATGCCTACCGAATCAACGCGGCCTAAAGGCGTGAGATGCGCCATAAAGCAATCTCGCTCGCCCAATCTCAACTCGCAGCGGTTGGACCACCCGCCAGCTCGGAGAGATCCGGCACATTGCCGTCGGTGGTGGAGACCGAAGCAGATTCTGGAACGACACTACTATCATCCGGTGGCCGACGCCGGTGCGTACTTCGCTTTATTCTGGCGCGCGCTGGTTTCATCGACCGGAGGAGCAACCCTTATTCACGAATCTATTCAAGCAGGGCAGAAACACTGGATTTCACTGCGGCAGCATCGTCGGGACGAGGTAACGCTATGTACTCCGGTTCGC
>NZ_SJPV01000016.1:0-116945 GCF_007860135.1 Novipirellula artificiosorum | reverse complement strand
ACTTGGGCCATCAGAGCTCGGATAGAAGAATGGGGAACCGGATCGTTTAAACGCAAACTCAATCAACAACCACCCCAACACAACAGTCACTTGACAGCAGCAAACATTTCATAGAAGTGGACGAGGCCACCAGTCCCGTGTTGCAGGACTCGTGGCCTCGTCCGCTACGTTAGTTATTGATCCCGCGATGCTAAGTGGGGCGACCGCGCCAATCAGCGGTTGAACCGCCTTGGAAATTCGATTGCCAAACACATCCACGTCATCGCCGGTTTCGTTAATCGACGAAAGGATTGGATTGAATGCTGGCCGGTTTGGCCGTATCTTTGCTTCTGCTGTTTCGGCTCGAGAAAAAACCAGACGATGACTGGTTTTGCGTCGAACCACAGTAGCGACCTGCTTCCTCTCCCAACTCAAAACTGGTGACCGAATCACCATGGATCGCGCGATTCAGACGGACCACTTTTATCGCGAATCCCGCCAAAGTGATCAGGACGGCAAGTAGGGTTCCAAGCGATTTCATGATAGCGTAAGTGGGTTCTTCAAGAGCGAAGGTGGGAATTTCCTTCGAAAGTCTAGGTCGGAGCGGAGATGCCGTGCCGAAAATGTGAAGAAATCCCGCAATCACTTGCCCAGCAACGCCTCCTGGTGATGCTCGGTCGCCTTCGATTTTAACGGGACGATGTTACGTCGTTGCCTCGGGCGCATCCTATTCTCCTCGTCCCAACCCAAGAACGATGACCTTTCTTAAACCGCTCGGACTCCGCGTTGGATTGCGGCAAAATGCGGCGTTAAGATGTATCGATTAAGACGACTTTTCTGAATTTACTGATTTTTCTGTTTTTCCATTTAGCTTCTCGATCTTTCTGGACGATATCCCTGGTGAACAAGGTAGTTTGCAGCCGAGCGACCTCGGCGGTAAACGTGTTCAATGAACCCGGGGGGGTGACACCACACTTCAGCGTTTCGTGCTGGCGACCTGTATGCTATCAAGTCGCTGGTGCTTCGCATTCCAGATTCCAATTGGTGAAGCCAGTGCTTTCTTTCAAACGCACCTCCTGTTTCACGTTCGCAATGGTTGCCTTGATCGCAACCACGTCGAACGCCCAGTTTACGCCTTCGGAGCAAGGCACATCCCAGCGCAGATCGGCTCGTCCCTCTGGATCGATTCGACGATCGGAACGAACGGCTCGGGCAAGCTGGCAGCCTGTTCGCTCTACCGCCGCGGTTGACGCAGATGCTCGCAACACAAGTGTTTCGCAGCCTGCCAGCGGGCAAGCATCCGTCGTTCGCCAAGCGAGCCACCTCACGACAACGCGGGTTCGTCCCACCGGTCATGCCATTCCCGTGCCTCCGTCAACGGGATCGGTATCGGTGATGGAAAGCCCCATCGTCGATGGCACGATTCTCACCGAACCGCTCGACGGCCAGGTGGTGCTCGAGCCGATCTATTCACCGATTTATGACGGTGGTATGTCGTGCGACGCGATGCCAGCCGGCAGCAACTGTGGTTGCGATTCCATAGCATGTGACGGAGGTTGCGACTTTACCATGACGGGCAACAGTTGCTGTGGCGAGCTGTGCAGTCCCAAATCTTGGCGTCCTTGTGTGACGCTGTGTTTGCCAACCGACGGATGGGTTTCCTTCGAGTACCTCGCCTGGTGGCAAGATGGAATGGGGCTGCCCCCCTTGGTCACAACGAGCACCGACCCGAACGTTTCGCAGGCCAATGCGGGAGTTCTCGGTCAACCCACCACACGGACTTTATTCGGTGGCGAAGAAGTGCTGACCGATACCTTTGAAGGCGGTCGACTCCGCTTTGGCGTGTGGTTGGATCGATGCCACACCTGGGCGGTTTCCGCCGAGTACTTTCAGCTTGGCAGCCAAAGCGAATCGTTTTTCCAGAATAGCAACGGTGACCCGATTTTGGCCCGACCGTTCTTCAACGTGGATCCTACCTCCGGCAGTCCTCGTGAGGATTCGGAACTCGTCGCTTTCAACGGCACGGGGAACACGATCGTTTCGGGTGCTGTCGGTGCCACGGCCGAGAGTCAGTTGGTGGGAGGGGGATTCAATTTTCGCCGGCTCCAGAAAACCAGCGAAGGATGCAACCGATGGTTGTTCAACAATTGCCCTGAACAATACTGCTCGCGAGTTGAAACGTTGTTCGGTTACCGATACCTTCAACTCGACGAGAGCGTGGGCATCTTCGAAAACTTGACCGGTATCGCACCTCAAGCCAACTTCAATATCGTTGACAACTTCCGCACGAAGAACCAATTTAACGGCGTCGATATCGGTGCCGTCTACCGTCAAACTCGCGGAAATTGGACCATTGATGGCTTAGTGCGACTGGGCGTTGGAACGACACACCAAACCGTTAGCATCAACGGTTCGACCGTGATTTCAGGTGATACGACCAATCCAGGTAGCCAAACCTATCCGGGCGGCCTGTTGGCTCAGCAGACCAACATGGGAACCTACACTCGCGATCAGTTTTCGGTGATTCCTGAGTTCAATGCGAACCTGGGATACCAACTCAACGATCACTGGCGGATCATGCTCGGTTATACCTTTATCTACTGGTCGAACGTGGTTCGACCTGGCGAGCACATCTCGCGAGACCTGAACCCCAACCAATTGCCTCCACCGGTTGATCCCTTGACGGGGCCCGCTCGACCGAGCTTCGCATTCGATTCGGTTGATTACTGGGTCCAAGGTATCAACACGGGCTTAGAATACCGCTGGTAAGGGGTATGGCGAGGGATCGTCGAAGTGATTGGCGGATTGTGAATCGTTGTTAACGTTCAAGCCGATTGCACCGAATCTCCGATAGAACAACTACGATGCGCTGGGACGGCAGAAAGCCGACCGCGCTGGCCGAACAGGGACTCTGGTTCCCTTCTCTCAAGACAACTTGCACTCTCCGCACAGGAAACCGACGATGGTCTGGCACCGATTGATCAACCGTCTTGCATCGAAGTCACGAAAAAACGTGGCAAAGAACTCGCGACGCCGCATGCTTGTCGAACGACTCGACAAGCGAGAATTGCTAGCATCGGACCTGGGGGCCATCAGCGGCACAGCCTTCACCGACAGCAACGGTGACGGCACGCTACAGGCTGGCGAAATCCGCCTCGAAGGTGTCCAAGTGCAACTGTACAGCGACAATGGGGCGGGCAATGCCGGAACCCTGGTCACGACCGGTGCCAATGCGGACCAGTTGGTTCAAACCGACACGACCGATACGTCGGCCGCGCCGGCGCCAGGTCAGCCCGTCAAGTCGCCAGGTGAGTATCGTTTCGAAGGCCTTTCGCCGGGTGACTACTTTGTCGTTCAAGACGCGGTCGCTGGCCAGGACATTCCAGCCCCCATTTTGGTCACGATCAGCGACACGGATGACGATGGTTTGCGGACCGAGTTAATCGACGACTATTCGGCAACCGCGGTCACCGTGTTGGCCAATGCGGGTAGCCCGACGACGACCGATTCAACCAGCGCCTCCGAAGCGATTGGGGGCAGCCGTGACATCCAAGCGACGCGTACCAATGGCGTTGGGAATATCTTGATCGAAGTCGACACGGCACAGGACGCCTTGACGATCTCTTCGGGTGGTGGAGGTGTCGGTACCGCACTCGTTCAATATGATGGCGCCGACAATAGCATCGCACTCGATCCGAACGGACTCGGTGGCGTCTCGTTGTCGGGTGAGTTGCCGGTGGATCCAACGGACCCCACGGGCGCTCAGCGTGCTTTCCCCGGATCCGGAGTCTTGATTCAAACGCGTGGTGCGAATGCGGGTGAGATTCTGACGATCACCCTGTATACCGATGCCACGAACTTTTCCACGACTGACGTCAACGTGCCCGTCGATGCAGCTAACTTTATCGAAACCTTCGTGCGATTTGACTCGTTCACGGTTGGTGGCGGCAGCGGTGCGGATTTCCGCAGCATCGGAGCAATCGAAGCTTCCGCACCCTTGACCGGTGACAACGACATTCGCGTCTCGATCCTCGAAGCGTTACAGCCGACGCCTGTGGTCACGAACCTTGCGAACGTGCAGCCGCTGACGCTTGGCGGCGAGGTCTTTGTCGACAATGGTACCGGAGCGGCCCAGAACAACGGGCTCCGCGATGGCAGCGAACCGCTGGTTGTGACTCCAACCACCGTACA
The DNA here is from genome assembly GCF_007860135.1 of Novipirellula artificiosorum. Classification (NCBI taxonomy): domain Bacteria; kingdom Pseudomonadati; phylum Planctomycetota; class Planctomycetia; order Pirellulales; family Pirellulaceae; genus Novipirellula; species Novipirellula artificiosorum. The sequence goes on along the minus strand of NZ_SJPV01000016.1, from coordinate 112,775 downwards.
GTTGTTCCGAGCGGATCAGGACCCGACGGTCGATTCGCCCATAGCAACGACAACCACCTCTGCGGGAACCTACTCCTTCGCCGATCTGTTGCCAGGTGACTATGTGGTGGTGTTACCAGAGTCCAACTTTACCACCGGCGCCCCTTTGTTTGGTTTTTCCACGAGTACGGGAAACGATCCGGCACCCGATCCCGATGACGATGTTGACGGCGACGATAACGGTTCGCTGGTTGCGGGAGTGGGCGTTGTCAGCGGTGCGATTACCTTGGCAAGCAACACCGAACCCATTGATGATGCCGATACCGACCCGAATACGAATACGACGCTCGACTTTGGTTTCTTCCCTCAGGTGGATCTGTCGATCACCAAAACGGTCAACGCGGCGGGGTCGAATTTGCAAGCCGGGGGACAAGTCGTTTTCGACATCGCTGTGCTGAATGACTCACCGACAGGGGTCGACATCGTTGCTGCAACCAACGCCACGTTTACCGATACGCTGCCCGCGGGTTTGACGTTTGTTGAATTCCGCAATCTGCCTGGATCGGCAACGGGCGACACGGTCAATGGTCAAACGGCAACGGTCAACTTGGGAACGGTCAATCCGGACCAAGCCGCCGTGACGTTCCAGATCGTTGCATCGATTTCAGCGACGCAAACCACGACGGTCACCAATACAGCCTCGATCGCTACCGCCGATCAAGTGGACGTCGACGCAGCGAACAATTCGGAGCCAGAGGATGTCGTGCCAATCGCATCAGACCTCAGGCTGACCAAGACGGGGCCGACAACGCCCGTCAATGCGGGAACGTCGATGACTTACACGATTACCGTGTTCAACGATATCGCCGGATCCGATTTGGCGACCGGCGTGGTTGTGGTTGATACCTTGCCGGTGGGAATCGCGTTCGACAGCGGTAGCGTCGCGGGCGGTTCGGTCACCCAACCGGTCACCTTTGACCCGGCGACACGAGAGATTACGGCCGTGATCGGGGAATTGGCAGCCGGGACCGCTTCGGCCGTCGTTACGCTGAACGTGACGGTCGAGGAGGACGCCGCCAGTCCCTTGACGAACGAGGCGACCGTTTCCTCGACGACCTTCGACCCTGATTTGACGAACAATACCGACAGCGTCGATACAACGATCGATCGCTTGGTCGATGTGGAAATCCAAAAAGTCGTCGAAGCGGGTGATACCGTGGTCGCAGGTGGGACCTACACGTACCAATTCACCGTGGCCAACAATGGCCCCAGCGAAGCTCGTAACGTGCAGATCACCGACGCCCTCGATGCGGATTTGACCTTTGTCAGTTTCGATGCAGGAACGTCCGGGATCACGCGAGTCGCGGGGGATGACCAGAATTTGACGTTTGATGTCGGGATCTTGGCCAGCGGTCAAAGCGAGACCTTTACCGTTGACGTTACCCTGGCTTCATCGGCAACCGGGACGATCGACAACCTCGCAGCGGTTACGACGACCGACCCGGACTCGGATGACACCAACAATAGTGATTCGACCAGCGACGCGGTCACTCGGAATGTCGACTTGATCATCGAAAAGAGTGTTGTGATCTCTGGCGACACGACGGGACGCACCGATGCGGTGCCAGGGCAAGACGAACTGCTGTACACGATCACGGTTCGCCATGATGCCGCCAGCCAAAGCGATGCGACGGACGTCGTGATCACGGATACGTTGCCGGCGGGCGTCCTTGGTGACACGATCACCATCGTGGATATGGCGACCGGCGACTCCAGTTCGTTTGACTCGGCGAACCAGGTCGCAACAGTCACGTTAGGATCCGTCACCATTGGACAAACGCGAACGTTCACGATCTTGACCAGTACGGTAGACGAAGCCGCCACCGCGACGCTGACGAATACGGCCTCGTTGCCGGATCCAGCGGACGGAGTGATCAGCGCCTCGGTCGACACGCCCTTGGCACCCGATTTTGATGTAGTTGTCGCGAAGACCGTTGATAATGCAACGCCCGCCCCCAATGGCACGGTGGTCTATAGCGTTAACTTAACCAATGAAGGGCCGAGCACCGCGACAGGTGTGATCTTGTCGGACGACATTCCTGCCGGGTTGACGTTTGTCAGTGGGACGCTCAATGGTCTCAACGCGACCAGCGATGGAACGACCGTCACCTTCCCCACGATCACGCTTGATGCGAGCACGGCGGCAACCGCGACATTGACCTTCACCGTTGGCGCGTCGGCCAGCGGGCTGATCACCAACACCGCCAGTATCCCCGATCTGTCCGGGGTGGGTGAAAATGATGTGACCAACAACTCTGACACGGCGGACATCACCGTCACGCCGGTGGTGGATGTGTCGGTGACCAAAACCGTCAACCGAACTTTGGCAACCCATGGTGACACATTGACCTACACGGTTGTCGTCTCGAACGCGGGACCCTCGACCGCCGAGGCCGTGACCGCCGTCGATACGTTACCAGCCGGAGTTACCTTCGTAAGCGGAACGGGGCCAAACAATCAAGCCTTGACGGCTACCAACGGAGTCGTCACGGTCGACGGGGGCTCGCTGGCAAGCAGCCAGACCTTCTCGTTCACGATCAATGCAACCGTGAATGCCGGAATCAGCGCGGACCAATTGAACTCGGTCACCGTCAGCTCGACGACGAATGATTCGGATACGACAAACAACACGGCCACGGCAACCACCGCGGTGGATCCGGAAACAGCAACGATCGATGGATTTGTCTTCGTTGATGCAAACAACAATCAGCAATTTGATGCGGGCGAAACCCCTGTGTCGGGAGTCAGCGTCGAGTTGACGGGGACCGATGCGTTCGGGAATGCGGTATCGGTCCAGGACACGACCGACGCGACGGGGCAGTACCTGTTCGATGTTCTTTTTGGAGGAACCTACCAAGTTCAACGGACCGACCGGCCATCGGGATTTCGTGACGGTGGCGAACAAGTCGGAACCGGGGCCAACGCAACGATCAATGCCGTGGACAATGCCTTCACGGACCTTGGTCTCGCGCAAGCCACGGCGGCTGAAGATTTTAACTTCGGCCTGTTGACCGCCTTCATATCGAAACGAGACTTTTTGGCATCCTCGTAGGAATCAAGTCTGCCTTCGAGGACTCACGTCGGGCGCTTCTCGGATGAATCGGGAGCCGGTGTGGAACATCCGAAAGCGTGCGAGCTGATCACAGCAAGACGCGAGTCCTCGGGGGGAGTCGATACGATTCAAGAAAACGAAGCTGTCAGAGAGTGAAAACGCTCGGCCACCGGGGGGAGGCCGGGCGTTTTCTGCATGCCCAAGCGGTGCGGACTGCAACCGAGCAAGCGATCAAGGCTACCTACGGCTTCCGCCGATACGGAAGACCCGCAACGTTTGACCTGCTGCATTCGGGATTGCGGCCAACACCCGACCATCGTCGGAAAACGCCAGCGATTGGATGTACAGCACGTTGCCAAGATCAATCGTCGCTAAGTGCTCACTCGTTGTGATGTCCCACAGATAGGCTTTGCCGCGTCCACCCGAGATCAACCACCGCCCATTGGGGTGAAACCGCACCGCCCACTGCGTTTCCTTTGTTTCCTTCGCCAGCGAATTGCGGGGTTGTCCCGTGGCTGTATCGAAGATCGTGATCTCCCTTCCGCTGCTGACGGCCAACCATTTCGCGTCGTCCGAAAACGCGGCCGCTTGCGTACCCCCTCGGTCCAATGAGATCGTCTTTGTCTGCTTGGCAGTACGCAAGTCAAAAAAGACCAGCGACCGTCCATCGGTCGCCATTGCCTCGACTCCGGTTGTTGGCAACGAAGCTGCGAGTAGATTGCGATCGGACGCCTTGAGCGAACGCTCGGCGCCGGCGGAATCGCCATAGGTTTGCCACACCAATGTCCCACGGTCACCGCCGCTGAGGACAAACTTTGCAGCAGGACTCGGTAAGACCCAATCGGCAGATCGAGCGTATCGATACAGCAACTTCGCATCACCGACTTGTCCGGATTCGTCAACCGTATGCATCTGAGCCTCGCCGCTGCTGGTCGCAGCGAACAGCATTTTTCCATCGGGCGAGAAGGCAACCGACTCGACTTGGCCCTCACTGACCTGCTTCGCATCACCGAGTTGCGTTTGGTTCTGCAGATCAAACATCAAGATCGAGCGATCCAGTTTGCCGGCGGCCAGGAAGCGACCCTGTGGTGAGAATGCCAAGCATTTTACAGTCCAGCCAAGATCCTCGAATTGGCACAACGGTTCAATCTCAATGCCGTCAACGGCCATGTCGGTCGATTCAGCCACTGGCTTCGGTTTGCTCGGCGTCGAACGACTTGACCCCGTTGACGGTGCGCGGGGTGTTGGAAGGGGCCGTGGGGACGGCATCAGGTCCGCGAGATCGGGTGTGGCAAGCTCCGGCATTGGCGGAAATCCCGGTGGCGTGAGCGGGGCGGGCCCGAGCTCCAAGTCAGGCCTGTTGCCGATTTCTGGCATCGGGGGCATCGTTGAGGGTAAAATGGGCGTGGGAAACGATCCAGGTTGTTGCGTTGGATTCGGCATGACGTCAACGTCACGCTTTGCATCCAATGGCGACCGCGGGGATGCTGGGAAAAACGCGAACAACGCTTCACGCTCCACGATGGTGAAACGCTCCTCCCTGCCTGATCCGGGGACCTTGCCGGTCATGATCGCACCGTAGAGCAGCGTTCCACGCAATCCAACTGCCAACGAGTCCCCCGGTTGCAGTTCCTTCGCAGCCTCTCCGCAAGCGATCGTCCATCCGATCTCGGCCAATGCGTCCTTTGCCTCGTCGTCGAATTTCCGGTACGTCGGTACATGGACGATGAACGCACATCGATCCGGATGCAGTTCGCAGTGAACAACAAATTGCCCCTGAGACAGACTCAGGATCCGCTTGCGATCAGCGGTAAACAATGCCTCACGCATCAACTCGAATTTTTCAGAATAGGCGAGCGCCAATTTTTTCGCTGCGGGGCTGTTCCCGGTCGCTCCGTCACCGCCACTGGCGCTCATGACTTGCAGTTCCGCTTCTCGCAAACGCTGCTCATCGGTCGAGAAAGTGCTGGGGAATGCGTTGCCCGCCCCTCGGTCACGATCGGCCCTCCGCCATCCGTCGACGAACGACCCTCCCATGTAGAAAAGCACTACGATCGACAACACGAGCATCGGATAGCCGACGATCAAGCCCGTTAGGGCTTGGCCACGCCCTTCCATGCGGCCCGCGGACGCCTTGATTTTGGACAACGCGAAGTGCCCCGTCACGACTGCGACCAACGAAGGCAGGATCGACAATCCGCAAAGGCACAAGAAGACCGGTGAAACCAACGCCGTGATCATGCTGGTCAGTGCCAAACCCGATGAGACCGGCGGTTGGTTTGGCGAGGACTGCGCAGCGACTCGAACGTTTTCCGAAGCGGCACCCAACGGATCATCGTAAGGGTTCAATGAAGAGTCTCGTGGGTTAGGAAAAGCAAACTGGCCGGGAAACGGGAGGTCTGAATTGTAACTGCCGCGTTGGGTCAGAAGCAAATCCGTGCGAGTTCAGGCTGCTCCGTGCGCCAGGCATTGGGCAGTGGACGAGTGCACCAAGAGTGGAGGTCGTGCAGTTTAGTGTCGCCCACCCAGAGGGCGTTGTGATCGATACAAGTCCCGCTGATGGATTCTGGCTCCCCTCTCCCCGCGCGCTCGCGGGGAGAGGGGCCGGGGGAGAGGGGCTTTCCGTCGGGCAGGTTTATCGCTGTATTGACGGGCATTTGCGTCTGCTGAACCCCCTCATCCCCAGCCCTTGTCCCCCGGAAAATCGGGGGGGAGAAGGGAGCCAGGCCCTCGGATGAAACGGTATTTGCAAAGTCACTCCAAGTTGCCGCGTAGGCAGCATTCCCATCACGCCACAGGGAGGGTGAAGTCCGCAAACGCTTTTTACTTCAAGTACTTAAAAACTGCACGACGTCCGAGCGGGGGGTGGGGAGTGAGGGGCAACAGCCGTCCCTACCGCGGTCCAGTGTTGTTCGAGTTCTGGTGACACTACTTCACGGCGACGATGTAACAGATCCAACTCGGGTCGCTGCCAGCACTTTCTCGGCGTTCCCAATGGGTTTCTTCCTCGTCCTCCTCCTCTTCGATTTCCCAGTAGACATGGGTTTCGCTAAACCCCGCCTCGGCTAACATTTCACGGACCTCGGGAAGGGTCCAGAAACGCCAATGGTACTCGAACGCCCGTTTCAGCTTGCTGCCATCCTTGAACTTAAAGTGAATGTAGAAACTGGCGTCGGCCGTGATTGGGTTGAAGGAGGCTTGTTCCCAGTCATAGCGAAAGCCTTTGCGTCCCTTCTTGATCGTTCGCTTGTCAACGTGCTCTTCGGTGTAGCACTCGCCCCCTCCCATCATGTCCATCACCATGATCCCCTCGGCTTTCAGATTGGATCGGGCGATTTTGAAGTAGTCGATCACTTCAGGGCGTGTTTTGAATAGCCAAAACGAAAAATTTTGAGCCGCCAACACGTCGACTTGCGGGCGATTCCGTTTACGCACGTCTTGCTCAAGAATCTTGACACGGGACTGCTGAGCTTGATCCAGTTTCGCCAAGTTGTGCTCGCGGCCCCACGCCAGCGTTTCGCTACAAAGGTCGGTGCCGACGGCCGTTCGTTTGGAATCAGACTTGGCCCACTCGCAACAGATCGCGAAGGTGCCGCAGAAGTCTTCGCGGAGTGTGTACGGTTTCCGGTGGTACGCGTCTCGAAACGCTTGCTCAAAAAACTCAACTTCATGCTCGGGCGTTTGCACCGATTTCTGGTAACAGTCGAATTTGTCGGCGAGCTCCGCCATCGAAGGCTTGTTCTTGCGATTCTTTTTCTTGCTCATTCGCTTCCGAACGGTTCGTGGTGCGGTCCGGCATTCCGGCGGCAGGATGACACGCGAACTCCGCCGGGATGCTTCTCATGGATGTCGTGCTGGGTGTCGAGAACTCTAACAATCTAACCGCAAGCGCCAAGGCGACTAGGACCGCAGCACGAGCACGGGACAGGGAGCCGTTCGAACCACTCGCTCGGCGACCGACCCAAGCCAAACGTGCTTGAGGAACCCGTAGCCGTGCGACGGCATGACGATCAGATCAGCGGATTCGCGTTTGGCGCAAGCGACGATCTCATGTCCCGCGTCCCCCACAGCCACTCGGATTCGCACCTTTTGGTACTTCTCGTCGCTTAGCTTCTCCTTTAAGCGTTTGATGGTCGATTCCTTGCGATGTGAATCGGAAACGCTGCCGTAAAGATCACTCGGTTCCATCACCAGCATCGGTGGCAACACATGAATCACTTCCACGGTGTTTTCGACACCCGCAATTTCCAACGCTTTCTCCAGGGCTCCATAAGACAAGTCACTGAAGTCAATGGGAACGATCGTTTTCTTGGGATGCAGTCCAGACATGGTCGGTCCTCCGAGGTGAAGTGAAATCGCCGCCACCCTCCCCATGACGCAGGACGGTGACAGGCGTGTTGTGAATCTACCGCTCCATCGTGCCACTCTTTTGACGCAAAACTGGTGCCGCTGGAGCGCTGGTAGCAAAAACGGGCCAATCGGGACCTTCTGTTTTCAAAGCGGTGTGCGTGGATGTCGCAACCGGTGTGTCGAATCCGCACTGCCTTTTCTTCACTCGTCCTTTGTCAACTTTCCATCTTAGGGTAGTAGGACGAGCCCACGAGTCCTTTTGTGTGGCAATGGACAATGCGACGCAAGAAGCAGCCCAGCAGGATGACGAGAAAAGGCATTGCGGAGGTCATCGGTAGCTTCATTCTAGACTTAGTTGGCTATTCGCCGTTGTCGTTTGTCCATGGATTTGCCCCCAGCGACGACGCCCCAGTGCCTTCAAGCCTGTCGTAAATGCGACAGAAAAACATGTGGGTTCACCGTAAATCGTTTTGGGTTTGGACTTGCGACCCCGCTCAGGTGTCTTAGAATCAACCGTTGAACCATCAACGAAATGGAGCGGGCCTTGGCGATTTGGGTGTTGGGTTGGCCGATGCACTCGACCCGACCATACCTCGTTGATCAAAACGCGTTATGCGAGGAGACTGTTTTGCTTACCGAAAGAACCATCGAAAAGATGTTTCGTCAGTTGATGAATGATCCCGACCGCAATGAAGAAACCTTCGAGAAGGCTGAGCAGCTACTTGATGATGAACTTCGAGCGGAAAGTCCTCTTCGGCATCGGCTGACGGTCGAATTGGAAGAATTGCGAGAGTCTGCGGCAAAGACCTAGGACCTTCGCTCGTTGGGCAGGGCGTTCCATCGTGCTCTGCGAATCCAATCACGAAAGGCTGTGAGTCCATCGACAGTTCGGCGGGTGAGATCCGTCGAATGAAGCTGTCCAGGCTTGCAGTCTATTTTTATGTCATGTCAGGAGCGGGAGACGCACGCGAATGACGAGCTTCGCGGCACTCGGAAGCATGAACTCCAACGAGTGCATTGCCCAGATTTAACTTTAGGGTTGGGCCGTAGCGGAAGTCGCCAAGTCTTTCGGTGATTCCGGGGACGGCCGAAACTCACGCACGAGTTCCGCTGCCCCAATGCTTTGCTGTGAAAAACCACTCGTGGACCGTTAGCATTAAATTATAGGGTAGTGGATTTCGCCAGAAATCCGTTACTCAAATGCTCTTTGGGACTTCTGGCGAAGTCCACGACGTCCCAACTCGCAGTTTTAACCTTGACGGTCCACTAGCAGCTGACGCTCTTTCCCCCCCATCGCCACTTCTTGCAACCAGACGTTACCTTCCATGCGAACTCGCCTTGTTCTTTCCTTGACCCTCTTTTCCGCGGTCTTCGTGGGCTTCCTCGATGCCTCACAGCCGATCCACTTGCAAATCGAACCGGTCGCGGCTCCGCAAGCCATGCCGTTTTCGTTACACGATGTTCGCTTGTTGGACGGTCCTTTCAAGCAAGGACAACAGGTTGCTGCGCAGTACTTGCTCGATTTAGAAGCGGATCGATTGCTTGCAAATTTTCGTAAAGAGGCGGGGCTGTCACCCAAGGCGGAGCACTACGGTGGTTGGGAATCGCGGGGTGTGTCGGGGCATTGTGGTGGCCACTATCTGAGTGGTTGTTCGCTGGCCTTTGCGGCAACCGGTGATCCGCGTTTTTTAGAGCGAGTCAACTATTTTGTGCGAGAGCTCGCCGAATGCCAGAAAGCAAACGGGGATGGTTACGTTTCGGCGATTCCCGAAGGCCGCCGAGCTTACGAACAGGTCGCGGAGGGCAACATTCGATCTGCCGGATTCGACTTGAACGGTGTCTGGGTACCGAACTACACCATGCACAAGGTCTTCGCGGGACTGCGCGACGCATACCGATTGGCGGGAAACCGACAGGCGTTGGAAGTCGAGAAGCAGCTTGCGGATTGGTTTGAGAAAACCCATGCGACGTTAAGTGAAGGCCAGATGCAGCAGATCATGGTTGCGGAGCATGGTGGGTTGAACGAGACCTTTGCCGATTTGTACGGGGACACGGGCGATCGACGGTACCTTGCGCTGTCTCGGCGTTTTCATCACAAGGACATCCTTGATCCCTTGGCTCATGGGATCGATATTTTGCCCGGCAAGCACGCGAACACCCAAATACCAAAAATCATCGGTGTTGCGACGCGATACGAGTTGGCGGGCGACAATCAGGACCGGGCGATCGCCGATTTCTTTTGGGATCGTGTCGTCAACCACCACAGCTACGTGACCGGGGGGCATTGTGACCACGAGCACTTTGGTCCGCCTGATCAATTGAACGATCGGCTCAGCACGATGACGACCGAAACATGCAATGTCTACAACATGTTGGCGTTGACGACTCATGTGTTTGGGTGGAATCCTTCGGTGTTGGTCGCTGATTTCTATGAACGAGCGTTGCTGAACCACATGCGGGCGAGCCAGCACCCGGATGGACGGGTGATTTACAACCTTTCACTTCAACCCGGTCACCACAAAGAGTATCAATCGCAGTTTGATGGCTTCACCTGCTGTGTCGGCACGGGAATGGAAAACCATGTGAGGTATGGCGAAGGCATTTACTATCACGATGACCAGCGTCTTTGGGTGAATCTGTTCATTGCTTCGGAGCTGAATTGGCAGGATCTTGGAATCAAGCTGCGGCAAGAAACGGAGTGGCCCGAAGGCGACCAGAGTCAACTCACGATTTCAGCGAAGTCGCCGCAACGTTTTGAACTGCTGTTGCGGCGGCCAAATTGGGCGGGTGACGACTTCGCGGTGTCAGTCAATGGTGCCAAGGTCGGATCCGACGGGGATGCGAGTGGGTACGTCGTGATCGATCGAACGTGGAAGGGGGGCGACACCGTTACGGTCCACTTCCCGATGGAGCTTCATACCGAATCGATGCCGGACAACGCGAATCGAATTGCGATCTTGCATGGCCCGACGTTGCTGGCCGCCGACCTTGGCCCGATCAACGATCCCGAGTCATCCAAGCCGATGTACGTTCCCGCTCTGGTCACGGACGGGAAAGCGGTTGCGGAGTGGGTCAAGCCAACGGCGGCGGAAAAGTCGGAATTTCGAACCGCTGGCGTCGGCCGCCCTCGCGACGTCAACTTGGTGCCCTTTCATACACTTCACGATCGTCGTTATACGGTCTATTTGGACATCTTTGGCGAAGCACAATGGGCCGAGAAGGAACAGGAACTCCGTGCGGAACAGGCTCGAATTCAAGCACTCTCCGCTCGCACCCTCGACGAGCTTCGGATCGGTGAAATGCAGCCCGAGCGTGATCACCAACTGGTCAGTGAGAACAGCCGTGTGGGCGAGCATGCCGGACGCAAATGGCGCGATGCCCGTGACGGTGGTTGGTTCGAGTTTGAGATGCAGGCGGACGGCGAGGTGGCCAACGAATTGCACTGTACGTATTGGGGAAGCGATTCGGGGAACCGACATTTTGAGATCTTGATCGATGGCGAAAAAGTTGCCGACCAGTCGTTGGACCAAGACGCCCCGAACAAGTTCTTTGACGTAACCTATCCCGTTCCGCGATCCTTGACGGCAGGGAAATCGACGGTAGTGGTGACCTTCCAGGCTCACCCCACTGCAATGGCCGGTGGATTGTTTGGATGCCGAATGCTGAGAGCGGAACAATGACTGAGATGGAGCAACAAGCGGATGCATCGTCGGCCGAACCGCCCGCCGGTGTCTTTTTGGTGATCGACGGCATCGATGGTGCCGGCAAATCGACTCAAGTCGGGCGGTTGGCCGACTTGGTCCGGCTCGCTGGTCGGACGGTCTTGCAATCGCGTGAGCCGACCGACGGTCCTTGGGGTCGAAAGATACGTGAGAGTGCAATTTCCGGACGGATGTCCCCCGAGCAGGAACGGCATGCCTTCCTTCAAGACCGTCGTGAGCATGTGCTCACGCGCATCACGCCAGCGCTGCGTCGCGGCGACGTCGTGATCGTCGACCGATACTTTTACTCGACGGTTGCCTACCAAGGGTTGCGCGGTGGTGACACCGAGCATTTGCTTGAGCAGATGTTGGCAGAGTTTCCAATCCCTGACCTGACGCTGTTTTTTGATTTGCCGGTTCCGGTCGCATTGACACGAATCTCGGAAAACCGAGGCGATACGCCAAACGAGTTTGAAGCGAAAGAGGCGTTGACGAAGATTCGCAGCAGCTTCCAGCAGATGGCCAGTGTGTGCCCGGAAGTTTGCACGATTGACTGCAGCGGAACCGCGGATGACGTCACTCGATTGATTGCCAAGGCCTTGCTCGAGAGCCAGGTCTTTGGGAAATGGCCGAATGAATCTGTCGTTCAAGGGACGCTGGTCGCACTGCTGGCCGAGGCTGCTGCTTGATGCACCCAATTTGGCGAGCTATCCGGATGCAGCAAACAAGTTAGAATAGTCGCGACGTTTGGGGTTTTTTGGTGTCAAGCTTGGCGTTAAATTCTTGCCAGCGTCAGGCCGAAATCGCGAAAAGTGCCGCTTTGACTCGGTTCTAAGCGATTAATCGCGTGCCAGAATTGGTCGATACGCTACGGCGAGCACGTTTCTCCTCGAACGACACACCCTACCAGCGGAACGCACAACCAACCATGAGTTTTGACACGACCCCTCGTAAAGGTTCCGACTTTGCCGGTCTTTCCGTCGCGATCATCACTCCGTTTGCCGATGGCGAGGTGGATTACGGTCGGCTGCGAGAGCAGTTGGAGTTTCAGCTTGACGCGGGAACTCGGTGCATCGTTCCGGTCGGGACGACAGGCGAATCACCGACGCTGTCACACGACGAACATGAAAGAGTGATCATCGAGGTCATCCAGTGTGTCGCGGGGCGGGCGAAAGTCATGGCGGGGACCGGCAGCAACAGTACGGCCGAGGCCTTAAGGTTGACCCAGCGAGCGGCGGCCGAAGGTGCGGACGCCACGTTGCAAGTCGCCCCCTATTACAACAAGCCTGCGCAAGAAGGATTTTACCAGCACTTCAAAGCGGTTGCCGAAGCGGTCGATATTCCGGTATGCGTTTACAACATTCCAGGCCGCTGCGGCAAGGAAATCGAGGTCGAGACGATTCAGCGACTTGCGGAGGTTCCGGGCATCACGATGGTCAAGGAAGCAACGGGAAAACTGGACCAGTGCTCGGCCATCGTCGGTTCGACCGATCTAACCGTTCTCTGCGGCGATGATTCTTTAACGCTTCCGATGATGAGTGTCGGCGCCGAAGGGGTGATCTCGGTCGTTGGCAATTTGGTTCCAAGCGACATGATCGCTTTGGTCGAGGCTGCATCGGAGGGTGATCTCGCTCGCGCCGGTCGGCTGCATCACCAACTCTTTGCACTTTGCCAAAACATGCTGGGGTTGGCAACCAATCCGATTCCCGTCAAGGCGGCGATGCGATTGGTCGGCCGCGACACGGGGGAACTTCGTTTGCCGATGACATCCTTGGAAGAGGCTGCGGTTGCAAAGCTTCAGCAAACGCTCTTCGCCTATGGTATCGCCAGCGCGTCGGGTGTTTCGGCGTAGGCAGAGCTTCTTCTCGACTTCGTGTGTCCGCTTTCTGCGATCCCACGTCCCGCTGCAGACTGTGCTAGACTGGCGGGCAGCGACGCGTGAACCCGGGGTCGATGTGAACCAGGGTTTGCGCGTGAACCAGGGTTCCAGTCAAGCGGAGATTCATGTCGATGTTGAGGGTGGGTATCGTTAAGGAGACGTTTCCGCGGGAATCCCGTGTTGCCGCCACGCCGGAAACCGCACGTCGGTTGATCGACAAACTCGGCTTTCGCGTGCTGGTCGAGCAGTCCGCAGGTGACTCCGCCAGTTTTCACGACGAGGCTTACCTTGCGGCGGGCTGTGAGATCGCTGGCGATGCCGCCGATGTCTGGGCTGCTGCGGATATTGTGTTGAAGGTTCGCGCTCCGTCGGAGCACGAGATCGAGCAGATTCGGGAGGGCCAAACGGTGGTTGGTTTTCTTTCGCCTGCTACCAGCCGGCCCTTGTTGGAGCGTTTGGCCTCAAAGAACGCCAACGCATTAGCCATTGACGCGATTCCGCGGATCAGTCGTGCTCAGAAAATGGATGCCTTGAGTTCAACGGCCAATATCGCAGGCTATCGTGCTGTCGTCGAAGCGGCGGGCCTTTTCGGTCGTTTCTTCACTGGACAAATCACCGCGGCTGGAAAAGTCCCTCCGGCGAAAGTGCTTGTCATCGGGGCTGGGGTGGCTGGATTGTCAGCGATCGGAACGGCACGCGGGCTCGGCGCGATCGTACGAGCCTTTGACGTGCGGCCGGAAGTGGCGGAGCAGGTGCAAAGCATGGGTGCAGAGTTTTTGACGGTGCAAATCGAGACCGATGAACAAGGCGGGACGGCGGGTGGATATGCCAAAACCATGAGCAAGGAGTTCATCGATGCGGAGATGGCCTTATTTGCACAGCAGGCTAAGGATGTCGACATCATCATCACCACGGCATTGATTCCGGGAAAGACATCGCCAATCTTGATCACGCGCGAGATGGTCGAATCGATGAAACCCGGCAGCATTGTTGTCGACTTGGCAGCCGTTCAAGGCGGGAACTGCGAGTTGACCGTTGCCGACGAAGTCGTCACGCATGCCGGGGTGCATGTGATCGGCTACAGCGATTTGGCAAGTCGGCTTGGGCACACGTCGAGCCAGTTGTATGGCACCAATCTGTTCTACTTACTTGAAGAAATGGGTGGGGCCGAGCATTTCACGATCGACATGGACAATGTGGTCATTCGCAGTGCGACGGTGGTCAAAGACGGAGCGATCACGTGGCCGCCGCCATCGGTCGCGGTGTCGGCTGGGCAAAAAACATTGGCAAAGGAGCCGCCCGCCTCTCCTGCTGCGGTTGTGGAGCGAAGCTTCGGTTTTGTTGAAATCGTTTCACTGTTGATGGTGACCCTGCTGTTGGTGGCCATTGCGATGACAGGCAACCGCGAACTGATCACCAATTTTACGGTCTTCGCCTTGTCCTGTTTGGTGGGATGGCAAGTGATTTGGAACGTCAGTGCATCGTTGCACACGCCGCTGATGAGTGTGACCAACGCGATCAGTGGCATCATCATTGTCGGCGGCTTGGTCCAGGTCGGGACACAATCCTCCGCTGCGGCAATCCTTGGTGCCATCGCCATTTTCTTTGCCACCATCAATATTGCGGGCGGTTTCTTCGTCACCCAACGCATGTTGAAAATGTTTCGCAGGTAGGCGGAACGAGCCTTTTCGATCACCCCCCCGCAGAGTAATTCATGGACAGCTTGATGATCAGTCTTTTTGGCCTGTTGGCGGACCAAGCGATGCCCTTAAACCAATCGCTTGCAACGGTCGCGTACATCATCGCGGCGGTGCTGTTTATTTTTTCTCTGGCAGGCTTGGCGCATCAAACGACCGCCAAGCGAGGCAACTTACTCGGCATCGGAGGGATGATCCTCGCGATTGCCGCGACCGTTTTGGGTGGGATGACCGGCGGTTTGAATGCGATGGCGGTGGCGATGCTTCCCGCGGCATTGATCGGTGCGGTGATGGCATCGCGCGTTGCGATGACGGGGATGCCAGAGCTTGTGGCGCTGTTGCACAGTTTTGTGGGTTTAGCGGCGGTTCTGGTCGGCATTTCCAGTTACATCGAACCGGGCGTTGCGATCCCGCCGTCGGAGCAGTTGGTCCATGACATCGAGATTTTTGTGGGTGTTTTCATCGGTGCATTAACCTTCACCGGGTCTGTCTTCGCCTTCTTGAAACTGCGCGGAACGCTTTCCGGAAAACCGCTCATTCTGCCCGCCCGGCACCTGCTGAATTTCGTTTTGTTGCTGCTGTGCATTGTCCTCGGTGTTTGGTTCGCGAAAGCGGAGATGAATTCGGGGATGGCGCCGCTATTGATCATGACGGCGATTGCATCGTTCATCGGGATCCACATTGTCGTCGCCATTGGCGGGGCCGATATGCCCGTCGTCGTGTCGATGTTGAACTCCTATTCGGGTTGGGCCGCTGCAGCCGCCGGCTTCATGTTGAAAAACCACGCGCTGATCATCACTGGGGCCCTTGTCGGTAGCTCGGGGGCGATTTTGTCGTACATCATGTGTGAGGCCATGAATCGGAGTTTCTTGAGTGTGATCACCGGCGGTTTCGGTGGCGGCACAGCGGGGTCGGGTCCTGCGGTGGAAATCGAAGGCACCGTGAAGGAGTTTTCGGTTGCCGATACGGTCGATCTGCTTAACGAGTCTCAGAGCATCGTCATTGTGCCCGGCTATGGGATGGCCGTTGCTCAAGCCCAGCACTCGTTAGCCAAGGTGGTGAAGCTGTTGACCGGACGGAACAAGGAGGTTCGGTTCGCGATTCATCCGGTTGCCGGCCGATTGCCGGGCCACATGAACGTCTTGCTTGCCGAAGCCAATGTGCCCTACGACATTGTGCTCGAAATGGATGAGATCAACGAAGATATGTCCGGCACCGATGCGATCTTAGTCATTGGGGCGAATGATATTGTCAATCCTGCGGCGCTGGAGGACCCCAACAGCCCCATTGCGGGAATGCCGGTGATTGAGGTCTGGACCGCCAAGACCTGCGTGGTGATGAAGCGAGGCATGGCGACGGGATACGCGGGAGTCGACAATCCGCTGTTCTACAAAGACAACGCCTACATGTTGTTCGGCGATGCGAAGACGAACATCGACGCGATATCGCGAGCGTTGCAAGCGGGGGAAGAGCGGTAAATCGTCGCGGTCGCGTCACCGAAGAGGGAGCGTCTTAGCCGCCGCTGCCGTGCCGTCACAAAGCGGGTGCTTCTTTGAAAGGCGACCGAAGCGCCGTTGTGGCCGCGTACTAAGCTGCTTTTCTCCAATCCGTGCTCTCCAAGTCATTTTTCACACCAATGGATGTGAAAAAGATTGCCCTTGAAACGCCATGACGATGCCTGTATTTCCCGTCTCTCTTTGAGAAGAAGCGTCGACGTCTTATTGCCTAAGTTAAAAAAATAGGCCACGATTGACCTCGAGTTTGATCCTCTTTGCGATCGATATGCGAAGAAACGGCTTTAGGATTACCATGCTTATATTGAATGCGGTTTTAACAATCGGTGGGCTGACGTTCGTCTTGGCGTCACTACTGGTGGTTGCGAATCGCTACCTCCATGTGACTGAAGATGTGCGAATTGGCACAGTCGAGGACATGCTTCCGCACACCAATTGTGGTGCCTGCGGATTCCCCGGGTGCCGTGCTTTTGCCGAGGCGCTGGTTGAAGGCCAAACGATGGTTGCGAAATGTTCCGTGAGCGGTCCAGCGGACCACACACGGATCGCGGCTTACCTTGGCGTCGACGTCGGTTCTCAGGCCAAGCGGGTCGCCCGTTTGGCGTGTGCTGGCGGCAACAACGTTGCTCGCGATCGTGCGTTTTACCAAGGACATTCGTCTTGTGCCGCAGCCGCCTTGGTGGCGGGTGGGGGCAAAGCTTGTTTTTGGGGGTGTCTTGGGGTCGGCGATTGCGAAGTGGCATGCGACTTTGACGCGATCACGATGAACGTCCATGACATTCCGGTTGTCAACGAAGACCTTTGTACGGCGTGCGGTGATTGCGTTGAAGCGTGTCCCAAGGACTTGTTCTCGATTCATCCCGCCAATCAACGGCTTTGGGTCGCATGTTCGTCACTGGAAATGGGCGATGAAGTCCTTGAGGAATGCGAAGTCGCTTGCACCGGCTGCAGCCGGTGTGCGGCGGATGCACCCCACCAAATTGAGATGAAAAACAGTCTGCCGGTGATCGACTATTCCAAGGGGCCACTGACCGACATGCCGACCCAGCGATGTCCTACGGGGGCAATCGTATGGCTCGATAAGGAGCAAGGCCCGATCAAAGGGCAAGCCGCCAAGAAGGTCATCCGGCGCGGTGAAATCCATCGTGCGACGACGTGAGTTGGAGTTCAACCGTTTGGTTGCTCTGACCGGAAAGAAATGTAATCGATTGAAAGCAGGCTCAAGCCTGAACTCCAAGATTCTCCACACCCTCCCAATCTTATAGAACCCATGGCAAAACCAGCACCTTCATTTAAATTTCCTGGCAAACGCGGCGCCGTTGATGGCAACACGGCCGTCATTCTATGTGAGCGCGAAGGAACGGACGCGGCCGGTGCTTACCCCATTACGCCTTCCACCCAAATGGGTGAGTATTGGGCCGAGGCTGCCGCACAAGGTTACGTCAATACGTCCGGCCGACCGTTGATTTTCATCGAACCCGAAGGGGAGCATGCGGCCGCAGCGGTGACCGCAGGGCTTTCGATGACCGGGTTACGGGCGAGTAACTTTTCGTCCGGTCAAGGGATCGCCTACATGCACGAGTCGCTCTACGCGGCGGTTGGCAAGCGGTTGACTTACATCTTGAATGTTGGTGCTCGGGCGATGACCAAGTCGACGTTGAACGTCCACGCGGGGCACGACGACTACCACTGCATGGACGACACCGGTTTCTTCCAGTTGTTTGCCAAGGACGCGCAGGCTGCAGCCGATTTGAACATCATCTCGCATCGGATCGCCGAACTGGCGCTGACCCCCGGCGCGATCGCGCAAGACGGTTTTTTGACGACGCACTTGATCGAATCGATCCAGATTCCTGAGCGTGCTTTGATCGCACAGTATCTCGGCAATCCTGCGGACATCATCAACACGCCGACCGGGGCTCAGCAGATCCTTTACGGTGACAAGCGTCGTCGGATTCCGGAGGTTTGGACCGTTGACGATCCGATGATGACCGGGACGGTACAAAACCAAGATTCCTACATGCAAAGTGTCGCGGCACAGCGCCCCTACTTTTTCGATCACATTCCTGAGTTGACGCAGCAAGCGATTGACGAGTTCTACGATTTGACCGGTCGCCGATACGATCGAGTGATGACGTATCGTGTGGAGGATGCGGACTTCTTGATCCTTGGCCAAGGCAGCATGATTCCGACCGCGGAAGTGGTTGCCGACTACTTGCGTGAGAGTCGTGGTATCAAGGTGGGCGTGGTCAACCTCGTTATGTTCCGGCCCTTCCCTGCCGACCTGCTTGGCAAGATTTTGAAGGGCAAAAAGGGCGTCGCGGTTCTCGAGCGAATCGACCAACCGTTGGCAGTCGATCTGCCGTTGATGCGTGAAATCAGGGCAACGATGAGCCGTTGTATGGAAAACGGTCGCGACCGAAAAGAAACGCCCTATCCTGCTTTGGAAACCTACACCTCGCTCACCGACGCACCGTCGCTGTATTCAGGTTCGTTTGGGATGGGCAGTCGTGACTTGCAACCCGAAGGCATCATTGCTGCGGTGGAGAACATGCTTCCCGAGGGAGCGAAGCGAAAGTTCTACTACCTCTCGATTGACTTTTTGCGAGAGAACGCTGTCAGCCCGAAGCAGAAAATTCATCAGGAATCGATCGAAGACAAGTATCCGAATATCCGTGAACTTGCGATTCGTGGATCGGAAAACCCGAACCTGATGCCCGACAGCAGCATTACCGTTCGGATGCACTCGGTCGGTGGTTGGGGAGCGATCACGACAGGCAAGAACTTGGCGATGACGCTGTACGATTTGCTCGACTATCACATCAAAGCGAATCCAAAATACGGTAGCGAAAAGAAGGGCCAACCGACGACCTATTACTTGTCAGCATCGCCCGAGCCGATCCGCGTCAATAGCGAGTACTTTTACGTTGACGTTGTCTTGTCCCCCGACCCGAATGTCTTCAACCACACCAACGCGTTGGCGGGCCTCAAAGAGGGGGGCGTGTTCATCATCCAAAGCGATGCCAAAAGCCCCGAGGAAATGTGGGCGAGCATTCCCGAGCCTTACCGCCGAATCATCGTCGACAAAAAGATCAATCTGTTCTACCTCGATGCGTTTCAGATCGCTCGTGAAGTGGCCAGTGATTCGGACCTTCAATTGCGGATGCAAGGGATTGCTTTCCAAGGTGCTTTCTTTGCCGCCTCGCCCGTTGCGGAGAAAGCGGGCCTGTCCGAGCAACGATTGCTCGACGCGATTCACGCTCAGTTGCAGAAGAAATTTGGTGGCAAGGGTGCTCGAATCGTTACCGAAAACATGCAGGTCGTGAAACGCGGCTACGACGAAGTTCGGCAAATTCAACATGGCGACATCGCTCAGCCGGCATCCAATGGACAAGCGGCTTCGGCAGAACCCGCGTTGCCAATGGTGCTGCGGACGATGCCCCGCAGTCAATCGCCGACAACCGATATTCATCGCTTCTGGGAGCAAACCGGCTCCTTCTACGCTCGCGGCATGGGAACCGACACGATCACCGATCCGTTCGTCGGTCTCGGCACCATTCCCGCCGTCACGACCCTGTTCCGCGACATGAGCGGGATTCGGTTTGAATACCCTGAATGGATCGCCGAGAATTGCACCGCGTGTGGCAAGTGCTACACGGTTTGTCCCGATACGGCGATTCCTGGACTGGTGAACGAAGTGAACCAAGTCTTCGAAACGATTGTCAGTCGGGTTCGTAAACGCCAACCCGAATTGAAGCATTTGCCGCGGCAAGCGAGAAAGGTCGAAAAGCACCTGCGCGAGTTCTTGTCGGATTCGCAAGAAACCGACAACGTCGGCAAGATGATCGACGGTGCCATTGCACAAACGATTCGCGGTTTGAATTACGAACCGGAAAAGAATGAAGAGGTGAAGCAAGAGCTCGCGCTGTTCCGTGAAGAACTGGGAGACTTTCAATTTGCTCTTTCGCGTCCCTACTTCACGAATAAAGAAAAGGAAGCCGCGGGTGAAGGTGGATTGCTTTGCATTACGGTGAATCCTTACACCTGCAAAGGCTGTATGGAATGTGTCGAGGTGTGTGATGACGATGCGCTTCGGCCTGCGAAACAAACCGACGAGGCAGTCGCAAAATTGCGTCGCAATTGGAGCGTTTGGCAAGACTTGCCGACGACGCCTCCGAAGTACATCCGTGTCCAGGATCTCGAACAAGGCATCGGTGCACTCGAAACCATGCTGCTCGACAAACGTAACTACTCGGCTCTGGCCAGCGGGGATGGTGCATGTTTGGGATGCGGCGAAAAGAGTATCGTGCACATCTTCACGGCGACGATCGAAGCGCTGATGCAGCCTCGGGTGGCCAAGCATGTCGAATATGTCGATGGCTTGATCGAAAAAATGGAAAGCCATATCCATCGCAAGTTGATTCAAGAAATCGATGTCAGCGATCCGGCTGCCCTGTCAAAGATCATTGACGAGATCGGTTCGGGCGATGTGACGCTTGGCGGAATCGCTGGCTTGGTCGAACAGAAGAGTGGTGGCCAGCCCATCGATCAGCAGTGGCTTGGTCAGATCACCGATCTGCTTGCGAAATTGAAGAAGTTGAAGTGGCGTTACACCGAGGGGACGACCGGTAAGGGCCGAGCCAACGCCGGGATGGTGAACTCGACTGGGTGTTCGTCGGTTTGGGGCAGTACCTTCCCGTTCAACCCCTATCCGTTCCCCTGGGCGAACCATCTGTTCCAAGACGCAACCTCGGTGGCGCTTGGATTGTTCGAGGGCCATATGAGCAAGATGGCCGAAGGTTTCAAAACCATTCGGATGGTTGAAAACGAACTCAGCGGTGGCAAGCCGATGGATGAGGCGATGACCTACTTCAATTGGGAGCAGTTCACCGACGAAGAGTGGGAACTGTGTCCACCGGTTGTCGCGATGGGGGGGGACGGTGCGATGTACGACATCGGGTTCCAAAACCTGTCGCGAGCGATGATGTCCGGCAAACCGATCAAAGTGGTTGTGCTGGATACCCAGGTGTACTCGAACACAGGCGGGCAAGCTTGTACGTCTGGATTCTTTGGGCAAATTTCTGACATGGCCCAGTACGGCAAGGCAACCAAGGGGAAACCCGAGATTCGCAAGGAAATTGGTTTGATCGGAATGGCGCATCGTACGACCTACGTGATGCAAAGTTCGATCTCGAATCCAAACCACTTGATCGAAGGATTCATCGAAGGGTTGAAAACTCGCCGGCCTGCTCTGTTTAACCTCTACACATCGTGCCAGCCCGAACATGGCATCGGCGACGACATGAGTGCCAACCAAGCGAAGTTGGCGGTGGAGTCTCGAGCCTATCCACTGTTCAAGTACAACCCCGACCATGGTGTGCTGCCTGAGGACTGTTTTGATCTCGACGGAAATCCAGCAATGGATGAAACGTGGCCAACCTACGAGTTGCAGTACATTGACAACGGACGCAAGAAGTCAATGGAAATTCCGATGACCTTCGCTGATTTCGCGGCGACGGAAATTCGTTTCCGGAAACATTACCGAGTGGCTCCGATTGAAACTTGGAATGACAACATGGTCCTGATGCATGAGTTCTTAGAGCTTTCCGACGACGAGCGCGAGGGCAAGTTCCCGTTCATTTGGAGCGTGGGCCGTGACAAGGAATTGATGCGTTTGTTGGTTGCGGAGCCGATCGTTCGGTCGTGCGAAGATCGCCGCGATTTCTGGGCCATGCTCCGCTCGATCGCCAAGGTCGGTGAACCGACCATCGATCGTGGTGCGGTGGAAGCCGAAGTTCGCCAAGAGATGACTCAGCGGATCGCGGTGGGAATCGCCAACATGATGAGTGGTGGCGGCGCCGCAGCACTGCTGGATGCACCCGTTGTGCCTTCGACCACCGCCGCAGCCTCGTCCAATGGTTCTGCGTCCGGGGACGGCGAGTACATGGCGCCGTGGATCGATACGCCCGAATGCACGTCGTGTGACGAATGCGTCAACGTGAACAAGAAGATCTTTAAGTACAACGATAAGAAGAAGGCTGAGATCATTGATCCCAATGGCGGGCCCTATTCCGATTTGGTGAAAGCCGCCGAACGTTGTACCGCAGCGATCATTCACCCTGGATTGCCTAAGGATCGTAGTGCGAAAGACATTGAAAAGTGGATCGCGCGGGGTGAAAAGTTTAACTGATGATAGACGCAGTCAAACATCTTTTCGGTGTGAAAACCTTTTCGCACGGAATCCATCCCCCCGACTCCAAGGACGGGACTCGCGATCTACCGATCCGCCAGTTTGCGTTTGCGCCGCTGTTGATCGTGCCGTTTTCTCAGCACATCGGCAAACCGGCGATCCCGGTCGTCGGCGAAGGTGCCGAGGTGACTCGCGGCCAAATGCTTGCGAAGCCGGACGGTTTTATGTCGGTGGCGATCCATGCCCCGGCGACAGGCGTGATTAGCCGCATCGGCTTGACTCCCGCGATCAACGGCAAGATGACGCCGGGTTTCTTTTTGAAGCCCTACGAAGCTTCGACGCAAGAAGTGATGGAAGGTGCTGTGGTCGACCCCGAAACAGCGACGCCCGAAGAAATCTTGACGGCGATTCAGAACGCAGGGGTGGTGGGGCTTGGCGGTGCGGGGTTTCCAACGCATGCCAAGCTGAAAGTTCCCGAAGGCCGCTCGATCGATACGCTGATTCTTAACGGTGCGGAGTGCGAACCGTATTTGACGACGGACCACCGCGTCATGCTGGAACATGCCGAAGATGTGATGCGAGGGATTCCCTATTTGCTTCGGGCCACCCGTGCCGAACGTGTGATCATCGCGGTCGAATCGAACAAACGCGATGCGGCCGAGTCGCTCCGTGCGGCAATCCCTCCGGGTCAGCCGATCACGGTGGAAGTGTTGCCGGTGAAGTACCCGCAAGGTGCGGAGAAAATGTTGACTTCCGCCTTGGTGGGACGCGAAATTCCTTCGGGGGGCTTGCCGCTTGATGTCGGGGTGATTTGCACGAACATCGGTACCACGGCCGAGATCGGGCACTTGTTGCCGCGAGGCATGGGGCTTTACGAGCGAGTGATTACCGTTGGTGGTCCAGCCGTTAAAAAGAAGGGGAACTATCGGATACCGATCGGTACCCCATTGCGGTTTATTCTCGATGTTGTCGGCGTCGAAGACGACATCACGACCGTTGTGATGGGCGGCCCGATGATGGGCGCGGCGGCCTCAAGCCTCGATATCTCGATCACCAAGGGCTCGACCGGCGTGATTGCGTTCACCGAGCGTGAAACGGGGCGGGTGAACAACCAAACTGAGTATCCGTGTATCAAGTGCGGAGCGTGTGTCGATGCGTGTCCGATTTTCTTGAATCCTTCCTCCTTAGGTCTGCTTGCCGAGAAAGGGCGGTACGACGAAATGGTGGACGATTTCCACTTGCGTGATTGTTTCGAGTGCGGTTGTTGCACGTTTGTTTGCCCATCGCATATTCCGCTTGTGCAAAAGTTCCGCGTTGCCAAGGCCGCGGTTCGAAAGGCAGCACAGGTGGCGAAATGACTCAATTAGCTAAAACACTCACCATCCGAAGTTCACCCCATATTCGAGCCAACTCGGGGGTGGACACGATCATGTTCAACGTCGTGCTGGCGATGTTGCCCGTTTGTGCCTATGCGGTCTACGTCTTCGGCATGGCGGCCTTGCTTGTGTTGGTAACGGCGACATTGACCTGCGTTTTGACCGAACATGTCTTGTGTCGGATCAATGGGAAGCCGACCACGATTGGTGATTGGTCGGTGACCATCACCGGCATCTTGTATGGATTGACCTTACCGCCAAGCTTGCCCCTTTGGATCGTGATCGCCGGTGGTGTGATCGCAGTCGGCGTTGGCAAGTACTTGTTCGGCGGCCTCGGCTACAACACGTTCAATCCGGCGCTGGTGGGTCGAGCGGTTTTACAAGCGGCGTTTCCGGCGGCCATGACGACATGGCCCGATGCACCGCTGAACCGGTTTGGATCCTTGCCATCGTCCACGTTAGCGATTCCGCTGACCAAGCCGGTCTATGACGGAGTCTCGGGGGCGACCCCGCTTTCGGATTGGAAGTTCAACGGGGATGCGGCGGACACCAGTGATTTGTTCTTGGGCACGATTAGCGGATCGACGGGCGAAACCTGTGCGTTGTTGATCCTGATTGGCGGAGCCTATTTAGCGGCTCGCAAGATGATGAATTGGCAGATCCCCGCTGCGATTTTGGTGACCGTTGCTGTTTTCAGCGGCGTGCTTTCCCTGATCGACTCGGATCAATTCGCCGGACCTTCCTTCATGTTGTTTTCAGGTGGTTTGATGTTGGGTGCCGTGTTCATGGCGACCGACATGGTCGGTTCGCCGATCACACATCTCGGCAGCATCCTCTATGGGATTTTGATCGGTGTGTTAGTCGTGCTCATCCGAGTATGGGGTGGGATGCCCGAAGGGGTGATGTATGCGATTCTGATTGGTAACGCGGTGACACCGCAAATCGACAATTGGATTCAGCCTCGAGTGTATGGAAGTGTAAAGAAGAGGCCGGCATCATGAGCGAAGAACAATTGAATGTTAGCGACAGTGGTGCTTCGGCCGCAAAGATTTACGGCGTGGTGCTGAGCGTCGGTGTGGTTTGCAGTTTGCTGATTGTCAGCACCTACGAATTCACCAAGCCGATCATCCAAGCGAATAAGTTGGCGGCTCGCGAGCTTGCGATTTTGGAGGTGATTTCGGATGCGGTGACGAGCGAAGCCTTTGTCTTGGACGAAGCGACGGGTGAGTTTCAGAAAGCCTCGGCAAGCTCGGAGGATCAGAATCTTGTCTTTGCGGGGTACAATCAAAAGGGCGAGTTGGCTGGCTTAGCGCTCGGCACGAAAGGCATGGGGTATCAAGATTACATCCATGTGCTGTACGGCTATTCGCCAGAGCAACAGGCCATCGTAGGGATCAGCGTTTTGGAAAGCCGTGAAACGCCCGGTCTCGGCGATCGCATTCAAACGGACCCCGCGTTTTTGAAGAATTTTGAGAAGTTGGACGTCCGTGTCGACGGTGACAAGCTTGCTCACGAGCTTGAGTATGTCAAAGCAGGTGAGAAGACGGACGAGTGGCAGATCGATGGAATTAGTGGTGCGACGATTTCATCACAGGCGACCGCGGACATGTTGCGTGAGAGTACCAACAAGTGGATTCCGCGAGTGTATTCGCGGACCGATGATTTTCGTGGAGGGACCGAATGATGGCCGTTGATCAACAGGCCCCTACGGGCGCGAACGATTTTCTTGACGGTGTGCTGAAACGCAATCCGGTCTTTGTACAAGTTCTTGGCATGTGTCCTGTCTTGGCGGTAACCAATACGGGGATCAACGCATTAGCGATGGGACTTGCGACCGCGTTTGTTTTGCTTTGCTCGAACACCGTCGTGTCACTGATCCGAAAAATCGTTCCTCCGCAAGTTCGAATCGTGACCTTTATTTTGGTGATCGCTACGTTTGTGACGATCGTCGACTATTTGATCCAAGCCATCAGCTTGGACCTTCATAAGGCGCTCGGGGCGTTCATTTCGCTGATTGTGGTGAATTGTTTGATTCTCGGCCGCGCCGAAGCCTTTGCCTCCAAGCATGGAGTCAAACGATCGGTTCTCGATGCCCTCGGCATGGGATCGGGTTTCTTGCTGGGGTTGCTTTGTCTGGGTTGCGTTCGCGAGGTGTTGGGCAACGGATCGCTGTTTGGTTTCCGGGTCTTTGGTGAGTCGTTCCAAGAGTGGACGATCATGATGTTGCCCCCCGGTGGCTTTTTCACCTTGGCCGCATGGCTTTTGTTTTTCAATTGGTACACACAGCGGCGTGCCGTGAAAGCCGAATTGGAAGGAGCGACGGAATGAGTGACGCGTCCTATTGGTCGATTTTTATCAACGCCTGTTTGATCAATAATTTTGTGCTGGCGTATTTTCTCGGCATTTGTCCGTTTTTGGGCGTGTCGGGGAAACGAGACACGGCGTTGCGGATGGGTGCCGCGGTGACGTTTGTGATGTTGGTGAGCTCGATGGCAGCGTTCGGAATCCATGCGCTGTTGCAGTGGGTCGACGCACCCTACCTCGAACTGATTTCGTTCATCGCGGTGATTGCATCGACGGTGCAATTGGTCGAAATGTTTATCAAAAAGATGAGTCCGGCGTTATTCAAGGCGCTAGGGATTTTCTTGCCACTGATCACGACCAACTGTGCGATCTTGGCAGTTGCCCTGTTTCAAACCAATCGTGGATATGGATTCTTACAGTCGATTGTCTTTGCACTCGGTGCGGGTGTTGGATTCACGTTGGCATTGGTTTTGATGGCGGGACTGCGAGAGAAGTTAGAGCTAGCGAAGACACCCGAGATGGTCAAAGGAACTGCGATCACGTTGATTTTGGCGGGACTCTTGTCCGTCTGTTTTATGGGGTTTGCAGGGTTGTTTAATTGAGATGATTGAAAGCCTTCTCAAAGCGACGTTTGGAATCAGCCTGGTGATGGGTGGATGGCTAGCGGTTCAAGCGGTCTGGCGGCATTTCCTCGGAGCGTCGTCGCAAACCGATGCACTCGGAGGAAGAACCGGTTGCCATAGTTGCAATTGCAGCGAGCCATGCGACAATTCGAAAACACCAAAAGGATAACGCGGGAGCATTGTCGTTCAGCCATTTTTTGCTGCGTCCGAGCAATGCTTGAGCCATTTAAGAATTGACCGACGCCTGACGCAGGCGGAAGCCTGTGCATTAACATCAGGTAAATAACTTAATCGAACGAGAGAGAGAGAATGCGATTACAGGATTACGATACGAAGACACGCTACCAAGCAAAAGTGCTTCGCAGTGAACGACTCACTCCGGCTGAATCACGGCATGAGGTGCGCGACATTACGGTCGAAATTGAAGGTCCGGATTTTAACGTCGAGGTGGGTCGGAACATTGGCGTGCTCGCGCCGGGGCGAGCGGAACTCGGCCAAGAGTATCATCTGCGTCTGTACGGCGTGGCCGATTTGCCGGGGACGTCCGATGATGGCAGCAAACAAGTCACCATCTGCGTTCGTCGCTGTACTTACATTGATCAATACAGCGGGGAAGAGTATCCCGGCGTTGCCTCCAATTACCTCTGCGATCTGAGCCCCGGCGATGCCTTGACCATCACCGGACCTTATGGCCAGCCGTTTGAGGTGCCGGCAGATAACGAAGCCAATTTGATTCTGATTTGTGCCGGTACCGGGATCGCGCCGTTTCGAGCTTTTGTGAAACATCTCTACAAAGAGCAACCCGACTTCAAGGGTTGCATCAAGTTATTCCATGGCGGACAAACGGGGCTCGATCTGTTGTACCGAAACGACGAGAAGGATGACTTTTCTTTGTACTATGATCGCGACACCTTCGAGGCAATCGACGCACTGAGCAAGCGTCCTGGGTGGAGCGATGCCAGTGGATGGGGCCACGCGATGCTTGATCGTGCCGAAGAGCTTTCGAGTCTGCTGAATGATTCGAAGACGTATGTTTACGTCGCAGGTGTCGAGCGGATTCGCGACGAATTGGATGAAGTGCTCTCGTCGGTCGTTGGACCGCACCAGAATTGGGCCCAGCGAAAGGCTGAACTGCAGAGCGAAGGCCGTTGGACCGAGTTGCTCTACTAGAACATCGTTTTATGAACGTAGCCACCGTCGCCAGACGGTGGAGCATTTCAAAAAATGACATGGGATGTAGGGCCGCTTCTATCGATCCACTCGCGGCTGGGCGAGGAATTCGTTTGCCGTGGCGATGCGCTCGGTTTCAGCGGGTTCACGCGGGCCGAACAGCGATCCAAAGAACCCGGGCGAATCGGGCTTGGACGCGGGATCCTCTTTTTGGACGAAAAGGTTGGACGGAGAAAGCCGACTCGGGTCAAAGATTTCCTTCGTTTTCTGCCAGCTCTTGGACGCCGTCTGTTTGACGTCGCTGACCAGCCCGTCTTTCTTTTTGACGATCCGAGTTTTGTCATCCTGGCCTGGCAACATGCTCTTCAGCGATGGCATTTTCCATTGGGGCATTTTCCAGTTCATCGGATTCAGACCACTGGCAAACTCACCGAAGGTGGGGGGTGAGGTGCCTGTTGGCGATTCAGCCATCGCTTGCTTGCATGGCGACATCAAACCGAACGCGATCACACAACTCGCCAACGCTGTTGTTGCCTTGTTCATTCCAGAAGCTCCTACTGCTATCAAAACCGGTTTTCGCCAACGCCTCCGAATCAGATGGAGCGGATTCGAGCGTTGGATCTGTAACGAATGTATCGACCGCGGCTATCGCATTTCCTGAGCGATGCTGGCAAGATCAATTTTTTTCAGGTCAAGTGCAGGGCACCGCTGAGCGAAAGCCTTTACTGGTGGACCGGAATTTCATAATTGAGGATTCGCCGTCCGTCCTGCTCACGTGCTATCAATAGCATGGTGCCTCCCAAAAGCTGTGCACCATCCGGCCAATAAAAATCGCGGCGGGTGGTTTGCCCGGGTTCGATGGTGATGAATCGGCGTTGGTATTGCCGTCCTGCTTGTGGGAACAGCATGCAATCATAGGATTGAGTTGCGTCGGAGTGATTGATCATCTCCATTTCGACTCTCAGTTGACCGCCATCGAGGATCCGCGTCGTGGATTTCAGTTCGAGCCCGGTCGGGCCCACCGTCACATTGCGGTAAACGGTCAGACGTTTGGGTGGGACGGTTTGGAGTTCGAAATCGAGCGCCAATTCATATTTTCCCACTTTGGCATTATTACCGAGCACGACCTCGACCTGCTGGTTCGTCGTGCTGCCGCCAAGCAATTCCCACTCGATGGACGGTTGCTCAAATGACCATGCTTCGGGCCCGCGAATTCGCATCGTCCCCGCCAATCCATCGCGGCTGGGGTTTGCGAAGGTCACATCGATCGGTTGGATTTGGCCCAACAGACTGTCGACCTGCGTTTGTGCGATATCGACCGACATGCGAAATGCTAGCAGGTCAGGATCCACGCCGACCAAGAAGAGGGGTAGTTTGCCGATCTTAATCCGGTGCACTTGGCGATTTTCATAGGTTTCGACCGGCAACTTCTCCGTTTTCCCCCACACATCGATGGCTTGGACGTTTTCGCCTAAGTACAGGATCTCTTCTTGGGGTTGGTTGGACCAGACCATCAGGACGGCACGGTTTGCTGCCGCGAAAACGATATTCGGAGCGTCGCATCTCAACCGCAGCGAGCCGACTTGACGGAGGTTTCCGATCAACTGTGCGGTGGTTCGCCATGGCAACAGAAGCACATCGGGGCGGCTTTCATGATTGAGTAGGCCGTGATCTTCGTCATGTGGGTTGCTGACAAACGCGGCTTCGACACGATGCTTGCGCACCGTTGCCATCCGCAAGACGAGGTCCAACACGCGGTCGTCTCGATCATAACGCGTTTTTGAAATGGGATCGAGCAGCACCCACGTGTCAGGGCCGTCCGACTGGCTTTGTTGATGTTGATGCAACTCGAGGGCGGCGTCCAATTCATCGGCCGTTAATTCGGGAGATCCGGATCGACACACCGCCTGCCAGGATGTCTCGCTCTCGGGTAGTGGCGGCTCGCTCCAAGGCCAGCAGATCGCAACTTCGAGCGGTTGGCCGTACCCTTGTAGCCCGATCGAGATGTTGTTGATCGAATCTCGTAGGTGGCTCCGTCCGAGAAAACTAAAATCTTGGTCCGATCCCAGTTGCCACTTGCGTACCTTCAGCGTCAATCGGGTCATCACCGGTTCCAACAAAGGCTGCCAGATCTTGGCATCGCGGAACAGCTGAGAGGCAACCACTTCGCGGCGCGAGCGAAGGTCGTAAAGTGGCACCTGATCTTCACGTGGTTGATCCAGCATCCCGACGGTTTGAATCTCGTTGTCCTGAAAACGCGTAAAGATCTCGGCAACTCGGTTCGCCTGCTGATTGTCATCGGGGGCAACCCAGCATGGGTACTTGACCCAATCCACACCGAGCTGCGTTAGCCAGGTCACGAGCTCGCGGGGCGAGATGCGTTCATGATAATCATTGCGCGGCGTTTGAATTTCGGAAGTGTTGATGTCTCGATGACTTCCTCCACGGGGCAGTCGATCGCCGGTCGGAAGTGTCCATCCAAAGCATCCAGGACTGGTATCCCCGGGCAGCGGTTCGATCACGGCCAACGTGGTTTCCGTCGCCAGCGAAGAAAGGTTTTGACCCTCCAGTGATGCGGCGATTTGATAAAACCCGGGCGGCAATCGAGGGAGATCCCAACTGACCTGCATGTCCAACTTCGTTGTCGGCGGCGCCGTTGTTCTGCCAGCCTCGTCATGTTCGCTGCTCGCTGCGTTGGGTTCAATCGACGCGAGTTGCGACTTGATCTCGTTTCCATCCACATCGAACAAACGAAAATGGACGCGTGACGCCCCCGTTGGTAATCCAAGGACGATCGCGGTCGCGGTGGCCGTTCGGCCGTAGGGGTAGATACCGAGTGGCTCATTGGTAACGAGTTGCAATTGAGGAAAGGGCTCGATTTGTAGGTCATCAAACCCGATGCTGCCGCGTATGTCTTCGAGACCGTCTTCGGCGCCATCGACGATCAAACGCACACACATCTCGGTCGCCGCGGGCGGTGGCTGGACATTATTGACAACCAATTTTGTCCATGCCGTCGTCCCGCGAACCGGCTCTGTCGCATGAGATTCGATCTCTTTGCCGCTCGCATCATAGAAAACGAACTCGACTCTGGCGTGGTCATGCCGGAGCCCTTGTGTTGTGACCCGCGCCGTAAAGCGATACTGGTACAGACCGCTGGTGTTGACTTTGGCCGACTGGACCATGGCGAGTCCGCCGTCCAGGTCGACTCTCAGATAGCGGTCGACCAAGAAGTCCGCGATCGAAGGCGGCAACACCGGCAAACCGCTGAATTGTTTTCGCAACTTGGGCCAAACACGCATCACGGCGCTGTCGAGGTTTTGGCATTGCTGTTCAAACGCGGGGTCGTGGGCTGCGATCGCAATTCCGACGTATTGAGGGTGGCGGTGTCCGCGAGAGCGTCGCCAACCGTCTGGCCAATCGTCAAAGTTCGCGTCGCTTTCACGACCGAAACTCCAACGGAACGTTTCAAGTTGGCGATGAATATTACTTGAGACGCCGCTGTCTGCGTTAGCCTCGGCACCGCTCGCTGGATTGCCACCCAACAACTGACCACTCGCTGTCACCACACATACCGATAAAAACAAGATTCGCAGCACTCCACCACCCCTTGTGGCGGTGGTTCGCCGCACATCAAGCGTCCTTTCGTTTTGATCAGGGTGGCTTAAACTACCGCAAGTTTGGCGAATCATAGGGATGAACAAAAAGAGGACAGACAGTGGCGGAAATCAAAGTAGCGGTCCGAATCGATAGCATTCCCGTGAAGTTGCCAAAAGCACTCCAATTGGCTGCTCAGTGTGGAGCGACGGCCGTGGAACTGTGCGCGCGCACTGCAGTTCGGCCTTCGGATTTATCGGACACTGGCATGCGGCAATTGCGGAAAATGCTGGATGATCTGAATTTGCGGGTTGCCGCACTCCGTTTTCCGACCCGACGTGGCTACGATAATCCGCGGGATTTGGAGCAGCGAGTCGATGCGACCAAGGCGGCGATGCGGTTGGCCTACCAACTGGGTGCCAATGTGGTGGTCAACCAAATCGGCACGATTCCCGAGTCGGAGGAGGACACCGGATATCAAACGCTCAAGGCCGTGATCAATGATCTCGGCCGCTATGGAGCCCGTGTCGGAGCTTTCTTTGCCGCGGAAACCGGAAGTGAATCCGGCGAGAGGTTGGCGGAACTGCTCGACGAGAGCGAAGAGGCTTTTGTCGCTGCGGCACTCAATCCGGGGCAATTGATCGTGAATCGTCACAGCCCCGCGGATGCGATTTCTGCATTGAAAGAACGGATCCTGGTGGTCAATGCGGTCGATGGCGTGATTGACTTGGCCGCCGGTCGAGGGATCTCGGTTCCTCTGGGCCAGGGGACGGCCGATTTCCCAGAGCTCCTTGGTCGACTCGAGGATTTTCAGTATCGCGGGTATTTTGTCGTCGGCAGACGCGAAATGGCGAAAGAATCGGTTCTCGAGGAACTGCAACAAGGCGTCGAGTATTTGAGGAGCCTTTGAATTGTGGCGTGCATTCGTCACGCTGCCATTCCAAACCGATTACAATGTCTGCATTCGCAACGTCACGCACTCCCTTACCGAGCGAACCGATTCGAATGACCGAACCGTCCTCCTCCCTCGCCGCCCTCCTTTTTCTCGGGATTGATGTTGGCGGTACGGATGTCAAGTTGGGTGTGGTCGACACCGAGGGGCAACTTGTCGCCGAAGATCGCACGCCGACCGCTCGTTTGGGGACGCCAGCCAACGTCTTTGAACATGCTCAAGCGTTCGCTGAAACCGTGATGGCTTCGCCGGTTGGCGACAACGGACAACTTGCGGCGGTCGGATTGGCGGTCCCAGGCGTGTTGGATACGCGTGAGTCGGTGATCCGTGAAGTGGTCAATTTGCAGGGCTGGCTCGGAGTTCGGCTGCAGGATGAACTCGATCGCGTCTTTCAACTGCCCTCGACCGTGACCAATGATGCTAATGCCGCCGCCTATGCAGAACACGCGCTGCGACATCTTCAGACCCAATCATTGGCTCTGGTGACACTCGGTACCGGAGTGGGATGTGGAATGGTGGTCGCTGGTGAACCGTTTGGTGGTGATCATGGTTGTGCCGGCGAACTGGGACACATCACCATCGACTTCAGCGATGCTGCGCTCGCGTGTACGTGTGGCAGTCGAGGTCATCTGGAAACCTACGCCGGCTCCGGTGGCGTGGTTGCACGAATGCAAGCGCTGCTCGAAAAATCCGACCAAGCGAACTCCACGGGGCGATCCCTTGATCCGTCCGATCCGATCACGCCTCGCATCATCGCTGCGGGAGCGGAATCCGGCGATTTGCTCTGTCAGCAAGTCATTGCAGAGACGGCCGCCTATGTTGGCCGAGCGATTGGTTTGATCGGACAAATTGCCAACCCCGCCGTCGTGTTGCTCGGCGGAGCCATGACATTCGGAGGTGAGGCGAGTGAAGTGGGACGTCGCTTTCTGGAAACCGTTCGCGAGACGGTGAAACGGACAACGCTGGTTCAAGTGGGTGAGAACATCTGTGTCGACTTCGCGACCTTGGGCAACCAAGCTGGCGTGATCGGTGCCGCGATGGTCGCTCAGCATCGTTTAGAGGTTCTAAACACTTCTCGCCAAATGTCGAATTCCTAGACCTCGGGCTGCGTGGATCACGCGATGGCTTGATGCAGAACGCCCAACCGCAAGGAGCGAAACCGCGAAATCCTCAATGTGGTTTGGGTTCGATTTTCTCCTGACGCTGTATCTCGGTTGACGCGGGAGTCTCATGATCCGTAGACGCGGCCTTCTGCTGAAAAAAAAGAAGATTGCTGGTTTTGTGGCCAAGCTCGCGGAATGCGCAACGAATTCCCAAACAGCATCGTCTTGTTGCGTCGGTCCGCAAATGGATCCAGTCCGCTAAGATGGATGGTGCGCGCAGAAGACGTCCCGCCCGCAGCCGTCCCATTCCATGGGGTGACTCCACCCTTCACGTTGTTGTAGAGTTGGTAACATGAGTCAGGTTCTCGAATCCATCTTATCCCTTCAGACGCCATTCAACATGGTCGTGATGGTTGTGTTGATCGGCTGCACCGCAGGAGTGATCACGGGGATTGCGAAGGAGGTTCGCAAGTACATGTGCCATCGCGAGGAGGTCGAGCTGAAACGTGACCTGCTCGCCCGAGGCATGAGTGCCACGGAGATCGACCAAGTGGTGCGCTCGCAATCGCCTTCGGTGTGACACCCTTGGCAGAGAACCACTCGGGACGGCGGTTGCGACGGCCCCTCGAGACCCACCGGCGGATACACAAGCTCTTGCTAGAAGGAACGATATCCAAACGAGCCATTTGCTTTGCCAGGCACTTGCTGCAAGCGGTTTGTTGAGTTGCCAGCTTACTCAATGGATATATCGACAATCCGAAGCACGCCTGCGGGTACCGTTAGTGAGATTCGTCCTTGGGTGATCGGCAAAGATTTGCCACTGAGAATGTCGCGGCAACTGGCACCTTGAACGTGCTGCAACACAATCGTCGCATCGCGATCCGCAGGCGACACGTATCCCGGGTCAATCAAGGTAATGCGAATATGCGTTTTATTGATCCGAGATACAACCCACGCAACATCACCCTCGACTCGAATCGGTAGCCGGGTGGCGGAACGCTCAAGGGCTGCGACAGCGGTCTCTTTGTACTCGCGAGCCGACACACTGCGACAGTGTTTGTTATAGAAGAACTCGCCGTCCGTCACCAATTTTTCGCGAAACCGACTATGTTCCGAAAGATCGATGTCAGCTGGAACGCTCGCAATCAGCCCGTAGGGATTGGTCAGCAGAGAATTGAGCATGCGACGTCGGCTTCCCATTGCGTAGTTGCTGAAGTCAGCATCGTCGGTCAGAGCGTCACCCCAGTAGCAATCCATCCGATCGAAAACCATCGGTTCTTCTCTCGGAGCATAAAGTGACGTCGCATGGCCATTTTTGCCGTGCTCAAGAAATCGACTTGCCGGAGTTTTCATTCCCAAACACAAGTCTGAGACCGACAGCAAATCCTCTGGATCTGGTGGCGTGATGATCCCTTTATCAAGCATCTGATAGAACGTCGCCAAGTCTCGGGGATCGCCCTGGTCGATGTTTACCAAACACGTCTCAGCACCCAACGCCGTTCTCATCGCCAAGGATCTCATTAAATGCGTCTGGTTCTGCTGTGCACCCCATTCCCAGAACCGAGAGAAGTTGGCATTGTCGGTCACCGCTCTTGCGGACAAAACGTCGAAATAGCCACACAACCAAAGCCCCATGCGTCCTGATAAACTGATTGTCTGCGTTCGTCCATTCGTCTCTTCCATGCTTGGAACGAAGACGTCACGGTACTTGTCGCCCAACAAAGTCTCACGCCATAGATCCAAGTAGCAACTGGCATTCCAGAAGATATTCTTATTGCGAAGAACAACCTTCGCGGTACCGTGCTGTCGGCAAAGCTCCGCGATGGGAATCAAATGCGTGCGAACGGCATATTCCATCGCTTCATCGGTTCTTTCCATCTCCGGAAAGACGAACGCCTTTGCCATCGTCGGCGCTGCCTCAAGAATTCCTTCAATCGTACGGAGCTGCATGTAGAAAGGATCATTGCCGTGACCGGCCCAAAGCGCAAACGGCTCTTTCCGCTCCTCACGCTCTCTGGCAAACGCAATAATCTGCGCCGCCGAGAAATCGTACTTGTGCCGCGTTTCGCCTTTGGTGCTCCAGGGAGCAGCCAAGATGTCTCGATCATAGTCTTCAGTAAAAAGATTGTATTGAACAAAACACACGTTCTCGTAGTCGTGCCGGCTGAGGAAATCCTCGCCAATCTCCTCAGCAGACCCACCGGTAACGATCGTCGTTGGCTTCACTGCCGTCTGGTAATCAGGTCGAGAAAACTGTTCAACTTGGTTCGCTAGCTGCTGCAAGTTATTCTCCACTTCAGCAAGTCGCCCAACGGCCGTTAGATTCTGGTACTCAGATTTCCAGTCTTCTTGACCCAGATGCAACGAATAGATTCCGTCACCACCCGAAATGCTGCTTCCTAGAAACACGGTTTCGGTTTCCGGATCAAATGCCGCGCACGCGTGTGAGTAGGGGCCATCGACGACATCTTCAATTGTTCCGCTCGGCGAGTAAATGATCATTTCATCTCCGTATAGCCCCAGGATCCGTTCGCTGTGCTTGCTTTCCCCTCCGATTTTCGTCAGCCGATTCATTTGATAAGGCCGATTCTGAATCCGACCATCCGGCGGCGACGAAAGCACCGTGTGCCCATCCGTCGAGAAACTATCTGCCGCGAAGCTCGTCGTTGCCACAGAAATATGAAAGAAAACGGCAGCTGCAATCCATGGAATTGCATGGCTCGAAATAAAGGATGCGACTTTGGAATCCATGCTGAAAGTCAGACGTGTTTGGCCAGAGGGAGGCGGTGGGAGAAGAATCCAGAAATTTACAACTAGAGAATTGTATCATCACTCGCCGAGCGACGCGTCGGATTGCCCAATCAAAGGCTTATCGCGAATCGATCGACGACATTGAAAGGAACCTCGAACTGAAAACCGAAAAACTAACCTGACTCCGGCGAAGCCTTCCTTAGGAACTGTTCACGCCAGACGGATTGCATCAAGAAGTTTACGCAAGCGATGCACTCCGATCATCTTTGGATGAAGCCGGTATTATCCGAAACTCTCGATCAACTGCGTGGTTGAAGTTAGAGGCGTGGGGTGACCGTATCGGGCTCGACACGACTTGTTGTGTCGGGACATGCTGGCAAAATGTAGCCGGATGGCCGTATGACAGCAGATGACCATAGGCTCAAAATTCACAAACAGGAAACAGCATTGACTAGCCGAAACAGAATCATAGTGGCGTCGCTCGTTCTGTTGCTCAGCGCGTGGTCAGGATTTTTCTGCGTAGCCCAGAACTATCCCATCGTAGACACTGGCCAGGAGCGAGCCTACGACAACCGCATTGAGATTGTCTATCCCAAGAGCAGTGAACCGTTTTTTGGCCAGGACGCTCAGTACGAAGGAAATCAACCGTCGTACCGAGACAACGGGGATGGGACGATCACGGATTTGGTAACAGGACTCATGTGGCAGAAGGATCCTGGGCCGAAGAAAACGCTTGACCAGGCGATTGCTGGTGCGCCCGCCTGCAGACTCGCGGAATACGACGATTGGCGGCTGCCGAGCATCAAAGAACTCTACTCGCTGATCCTATTCAGCGGCGAGGACGTCAATCCTCAATTGACGGACACCTCGGGCCTAAAGCCTTTCATCAATACCGAGTATTTCGATTTCTCGTATGGCGATCCAGCCAAGGGCGAACGAATCATCGATTCGCAAATGGCGACGTCAACGAAATACGTCAGCACTACGATGAACGGCAGTGATACCGTCTTCGGCGTCAACTTTGCCGACGGCCGCATCAAGGGCTACCCCGCCAGCATCCATCGACCTGGCAGGGGGGCGAAAGGCTTTTTCGTCTTCTACGTTCGCGGCAACCCCGACTACGGAAAGAACATTTTTTGCGACAATGGCGACGGAACGATCACCGACGAAGGTACCGACCTGACCTGGATGCAGCTAGATAGCGGGCACCTGAAAGCTGGAAAATCCAAGGACGGAAAGCTGAACTGGGAGCAGTCGCTGCAATGGGCCGAAAATCTGGAATACGCGGGGCATTCCGATTGGCGGCTGCCGAACATCAAGGAACTTCAGAGTATCGTCGACTACTCGCGTTCGCCCGACACGTCCAATTCGGCGGCAATCGATCCGTTGTTTCGCGTGACGCCGATCCGTGACGGGCTCGGGGATCTCAATTATCCGTTCTACTGGAGCAGCACATCACATCTTCGCGATGGCGGAAATGCATCGACGGGCTGTTACGTTGCGTTCGGCCGTTCGCAGGGATGGATGCAGGGAAGATCTGGCGGCCAATACAACCTGCTTGACGTCCATGGCGCCGGCTCACAACGTAGTGATCCGAAGGCAGGCGACCCAACGCAGTTCCCTCACGGCCGCGGCCCACAGGGAGACGTGATCGAAATCTACAACATGGTCCGGGCTGTGCGAGGCGGCGATGTTACGACACGGAGCGAAGGCCCGGAGTTGGAACCGCAGCGGGAGATGCCGCAACGTTCTTCCAACAGACCGTCTGAAGGCATGATGCCCAGCATGCGAGGCAATCCCCAACAAGGCAACATGCGAGGTGGGCGACGGCCCCTGGGAGAGCGAAACGCTCCAGGCGACGGGCAGCTTCGGGAGCCGAACGATCGGAGTTCGCTCGAAAGCCCCGCGAGTGAATGGCCGACGGACACCGGCCACGAAGCTCGCGCCAACGCTGCTTTGAAAGAGCTGCCGCCGAGTTTCGTGTTCATCTTGGCGGATGACATGGGCTGGACCGGGCTTTCCACTTCGATGGACCGGAGGATTCCCAACTCGAAAAGTGACTTCTATCAGACGCCGAGGATCGACGAGTTGGCTCGCCAGGGCATGCGGTTTTCTAACGCCTACTCGCCAAGTTCGTTGTGTACTCCTAGTCGTGGTAGCATCCTGACCGGAAAGAGCCCGGCTCTAACTCGCATCACCACGCCGGGTCGTGCAAGCGGCCAATCGAGGGGAAATCACAAACTGATTCCTCCACGTCACGTCGACGCGCTGCCCGAAAGTGAGACCACGATTGCCGAGGTCCTTCAGAATCATGGTTACTCGACGGCACATTTTGGAAAATGGCATTTGAATGGAGGGGGCCCCGGATATCACGGCTTCGATACGCATGATGGCGATACTGGAAATGGCGGCGGCGGAGAGTACGAAGATCCTAATCCGAAAGATATCTTTGGAATCACCGATCGAGGCATTGCGTTCATGCGACAGCAGGTGGCCCAACGCAAGCCTTTCTATCTGCAATTGTCACACTACGCTGTGCATTCCCCGCCGAAGGCCCTCGCCGCTACAAAGAGCGAGTACGAGCAGAAGCCATCAGGTGCGCGTCACAGTAGCGTTATTCATGCAGCGATGACTCGTGACTTGGACACGGGAGTCGGCATGATTCTGGATAGTATCGAGCGTCTGGGAATTGCGGAAAACACCTACGTGATCTTCATGTCTGACAACGGCGCCCCGGCGGGCCCACGCAAGAGATCTGAGAATATGCCACTGTCCGGGGGCAAGGCAACATTCTGGGAGGGCGGCATTCGAGTTCCCCTGATCATTCGGGGACCGGATGTTCCCTCGGACGCTACTTGCCACGAACGCGTCGTGGGGTTCGATCTTTTTCCGACACTTTGCGATTTGGCCGGTGGGATTGAGATTCCCGACGACGTGGAGGGCGGCAGCTTAACATCGATGATGACAAGCAATCCAATGGGCATGGTCCAACGTCCAAGTCCCGACTTGGTGTTCCATTTTCCCCACTATGCTCAAGGTGCCGAGCAATACCCGCAATCGGCGATCTACCAGGGTGACTTCAAGCTACTGCGAATCTACGAGACGAAAACCAACCACCTGTTCAAATTGTCCGATGATATCGGGGAGCTAAACGACTTGGCCAAGAACATGCCAGAGAAGGTCGCCAAAATGGAGAAGGATCTCTTCGCATATTTTAGCGAAGTGGAGGCTCAGATGCCCATCGAGAATCCCAACTATGTGCCTGAGGCCTCCCCGCCAAGCGGTCGCGCGTCCGGCGGTCGGTCAATGGGCGGTGAGGAGCGTTCTACTGGAAATCGGCAAGGCGGCGCCGGTCGACCAAATCGTAGACCACGCAGAGGAAGTTGACGAACTTCATCGAGGAGGCGATCAAGGCAAGGCTGCTTCGCACGAATCCCGGTCTGCGATTCTGTCCGATCTTCCCTCGGTTGCGTCCACTGCTTGATGCACCCTGATGATTCGCAAGGGTTTGGGCAGTACCCCCTAAGGGATTCGAACCCCTGTTTCTGGACCGAGAAGTCCAGCGTCCTGGGCCGCTAGACGAAGGGGGCGGATGTCGGAGGTCAGCAAACAGCAAGTCGTTGTAGCTGCCAGCGGACCTCGGTTTCCTGTTGACGAATCACCGACGCCTGCCCTAATCGGCTTCGCCAGCACGAGTGACGACTTTGTCGATCAACCCGTATTCGCACGCTTCTTCCGCACTCATGAAGCGATCACGATCGGTATCTTGTTCGATTTTTTCGAGCGTGTGACCGGTATGCTCGATCATGATCTCGTTCATGCGCTGTTTGATACGGCGAAGTTCACCGACATGAATTTCGACTTCGCGTGCGGTGCCTTGCATCCCCGCAAGCGGTTGGTGGATCATGATTCGGGCATTGGGCAAGGCGTACCGTTTGCCGCTGGCGCCGGCGGTCAGCAGCACCGCACCCATCGAGGCGGCTTGGCCAATGCAATAGGTTGCAACATCACACGAGACAAATTGCATGGTGTCGTAAATCGCCATCCCCGCGGTGATGCTGCCGCCGGGTGAGTTGATGTAAAGATGAATGTCGGCCTTGGGGTCGTCCGATTGCAGGAACAACATTTGGGCGACCAAGGCATTCGAAATGTGATCGTCAACTTGCTGGCCGAGGAAGATAATTCGATCTTTCAGCAGCCGGCTGTAGATGTCGTAGACGCGTTCTTCGCGACCGCTTTTTTCGACAACGTAGGGAATCATGGGCATGGTTGATCTTTCGGGTGGATGAGTTGTGCGTGTTGATCGTGCAAAAGGGATGCGGGTTAGTCGTCGTCTTCCTCGGTCGCCGGTGGCTTGGTCAGGATGTCATCGACCAAGCCATAATCTTTGGCTTCCGAAGCACTGAGGAAAAAGTCGCGATCGGTATCTTTGGCAATTTGTTCCACCGATTTACCGCTATGAGAGCTGATGATCCCGTTCAGGACATCACGGTAACGGAACATCTCCGCTGCTTGAATCTCGATATCGCTGACTTGGCCGCCGACGCCACCCATCGGTTGGTGGAGCATGACTCGGCTGTTGGGTAGGCAGAAGCGTTTCCCCTTGCTGCCGCCAACCAAAAGGACCGCGGCGCCGCTGCACGCTTCACCGACACAATAGGTTGCAACGGGGCACGACAGCATTTGCATCGTATCGTAGATCGCGAGCGTCGCGGTGACCGATCCGCCAGGCGAATTGAGGTAGAAATGAATGTCTTTCCGTCGATTTTCGCTTTGCAGGTAAAGCAGCTTCATTACGACATCGTTGGCGTTCGCATAGTGGATCTCGCCCTGGAGAAACACGATCCGGTTTTCGAGCAGCAAGTCGCCCAGGGTCAATTGGCGTTGGCGTTGGTAGCTCTGGTACGAATGGCTGTTGGTCAGTTCGTGGTTGTGAGGCAAACCGTGAACAGGCGGCAGGTTCATGCAATAATCTTTCAGACGAGTGGCTGTTGTTTTGACGAACGTTTCCGAACCCCGCTGTCGCGTGACGTCCGTCGCGTGACGCAGGCCGGCTTTTGAAACGCAGAAGTCGACTCGGGTGTGGCCCATTAGTGTTCGTGATTCTGGCCGAGATGGCAAGCCGGGTTGGAAAAGCGGGCCGAGGTTTGAAAGCGGGTCGTGCTTCGCTTGGTCCGGACCTGCCCTGGCACGAAACCTCACCACTGCCGGAACAGCGCGCTCCGTCCAAGGTTGGTTTGGCAAACTAGGGTAAATCGCCCACGAAGTGCCGCTGTCCAGCTAGGCGGCGTGTTGCTGAGGAACGGGGGAGGCGTCACCGAATTCGGCGTCGGATTCGAGCTCCAGTAGCATTTCCAACGAGCGACACATCCCGTCGATCGCTT
Organism: Novipirellula artificiosorum; assembly: GCF_007860135.1. Taxonomy (NCBI): domain Bacteria; kingdom Pseudomonadati; phylum Planctomycetota; class Planctomycetia; order Pirellulales; family Pirellulaceae; genus Novipirellula; species Novipirellula artificiosorum. Next base: position 71,093 of record NZ_SJPV01000016.1, on the reverse strand, counting down.
CATCGCGGCGGAGCACCGGGCGAGCAGCCCAGGCACGGTTCAGCAAGACTTCAATGCCGATGAAGGTTTGTTCGGGAAACGCCGACCGCATCGCCGTCACCAGGCTCTCGGTCGTACCTCGACGCGGGTAGTTCCTGCGGACGCGAACCATCGGCACCTCCTCGTACATTTCGTCGATCCAATCCAGGCAAAAATCCACCTCATCTTCCCGTGATGGATCATAAAGTAGCCCCACGTCGGTGCGACGAAGGGTACCGTTTTTTCGCGAGACAAAGGAGCGGATCGACAGATGGACCACCACGGGATGCTGATGAAGTAACTCGGCAATCGCCGTTTGGATTCTTTGGCGGTAGGGGTGATGGATTTCCGCAAGCAAGCGATGGCGGGTTTCGTCCCCAAAACGTCGTGCCGACGGGGGGAAAACCGAGCGATGTCGGGCGGATCGGGTGACATCAACCAAGTCCGCAGCGTATTCGTTTTCAATCAGCGGTACCGACAACCTTGCCGCCATCTTCCGAGCCGCGTAGCGTGCGGCTGGGTCCAGCAGCGATTCCCCAAGCGACGAGCTGCCGTGTGGTGTGGAGTTGCCGGAATCGATCAGCCACGAAGGCGTCCGATCGCCTCCCGTTTCGCAGCTAATGAGAACGCTCATTGAATTTGCCTTCGGGTGGGTAGGTGATTGCAGGGCCGCCGGGTCGAAAGCACGTTCAACGGCGGACTCCAACAATCGACTGTTTTCTACCCCAAAACTCTGGCTCGCGTAAACGCCGATCTGAGGCGCCGAGTTCCTTGTTGCTAGCATAACGGATCGGCGATTTCGCCCTTGCAAATGCTTTGACTTAACGCGTATACGAGAACCATCAAATACTCTTTTTCCTATCGAACTGGAATCGAATCGATGCGTCCAGCCGTGATTGCCTGTTTGTTCTGCGCCGTAACCCTGCTGACCAACCCCTGTCGTTTGGCAGAGGCACAAGCTCCTTCCGGAGGCATGGGGCTTCCGGCTGCCGAAGTGCCGCCGAGTCTGCAGCAGCAACCTAGTTTCCGGCCACCCCCAACCGGGTTTCAGCCAAGCGGGACCGCGACGCAAGGTCCATCGACGAATCCAGCCCCCGCGTCGCAAAGACAAACCAGCGGGCAAGTTAGCGCAGGGGGGCAGTTGCCGCGATCGGCGGGGCAAGAGCACCGCGTTTACGATTTGACGCCCTACACGCGTTATTTGACCAAGCAAGATCACCCCGAGCAGGCGGTGGTGGATTGGATTTTACGAGAAACGGGCACCGACGTCTGGTTTTCGGAACCCTTCGGTTTTTTGAACGCCAATCGTGAAACGTTGTCGGTTTACCACACTCCCGAGGTCCATGCCGTGATCGCAGGGATCGTGGATCGGTTTGTTGCCGGAGAGACGGAGCCGCAGATCATGCATCTCAGACTGATGACGGTCGGCAACCCGAATTGGCGAGCGCGAGCACACATGTTGATGACCCATGTCCCTGTGGACACGCCGGGCGTTCAAGCGTGGCTTTTGAGCAAGGAAAACGCTGCGATGGTGTTGAATCTGCTGCGGCAACGGACCGATGCTCGAGAAGTTCAGGCGGTCGACATCCCCGTGTACAACGGACAAACGCAAAATCTATCGAAAACCAACGGCCGCAACTATGTTTGCAACGTTCGTGAGTCACCCAATGGATGGCCTCCCTACGAACCGGAAACGGGCGAAGTCCAAGAAGGGTATCGATTGGGGCTCAGTCCGCTGCTGAGTACCGATGGTCGCGTGATTGATTGCATGATCAAGGCCGAGATCGACCAAGTGGACAAACTAAATCACGTGGATCTTGAATTGCCGCTGCGAAACCAGCAAGTCCACCGGGCGCGAATCGATGTGCCTCAGGTGGTCAGTTGGCGGTTGCACGAGCGTTTTCGATGGGAATCCGATAAGGTCTTGCTGTTGTCGTGTGGTGTCGTGGCCAGCCCCGAGCGGTCGGCGGTCTCTTCGATCCCCTACCTCGACGCATTCACCGGAACGACGTCGGGTCGAGCCGACGCGTTGTTGTTCATCGCGTTTCGTGGTCGAGCCTCGGAAAACCTGGCATCCCCGATGGCTCCCGCCGCGGTCCCCCAAACGGCAGCTGCTGCGACTTACGACTCAACCAGTCGCGGGCGATATTAACCCCCCTCAAAGTTTCGTGTCATCTGTTTAGAATGTCGGAGTTCAATTCCATCCCGATCCTTCCCCAATCAGAAAACACGCCGGCTACGACCGCGAACCTTTATGGACAGATCCAAATCACAACGCGTGGTCATCACCGGTCGCGGCGTTGTCAGCCCTCTTGGAAACGATCCCGGTGAGTTATTGGCCGCATTGCGGTCGGGCAAAAGTGGCGTTCGCCCGTTCACTCAGGTCCCGCGCGGCGTGTTGTGCGTCGATCACGGAGCCGAAGCGGTCGACTTTACCGGCCATATCTCTAACTACGGACCGCTCGACAAGTCTTTGCAACGGACGATTCGCAAAGGCAGCAAGGTGATGTGCCGCGAAATCGAGATGGGGGTGGCGGTCGCTCAATTGGCCATGCACAATGCCGGATTGACCGAAGACAAACGGGATCCGGAGCGAGTGGGCGTGGTGTATGGATGTGATTACATCATGTCACTGCCCGAGGAATTTATTTCCGGAATTCGCAAATGCATGAACGAGGATGGCAGCTTTGACTTTGATCGTTGGGGGCAAGAGGGCAAACCCGAAGTCAACCCACTTTGGTTGTTGAAGTATTTGCCAAACATGCCGGCCAGTCATATTGCGATCTACAACAATTTACGTGCAGCCAATAACTCGATCACGGTCCGTGAAGCGTCAAGCGGTGCGGCGTTGGGTGAGGCCGTTTCAACGATTCAGCGAGGACATGCAGACGCATTGATTGTTGGGGCGACGGGGTCGCGAGTCCATCCGTTGCGAACGTTGCATGCTTCGCTGCAAGAAAAATTGGCCGCAGACACCGACGATCCATCCAAGATGAGTCGTCCGTTCGACGCGTCCCGGGACGGTAGCGTTGTCGGTGAGGGTGCAGCGGCGATGGTGTGTGAATCGCTTGAGCATGCAAACGCGCGGGGAGCAAACATTCTTGGCGAGATCGTTGGCTACAGCAGCAGTGCAGTAGGCCCTTCGGCGGGTCCAGACTATCTCAAACAAGCGGTTCGAAACGTTTTGCTCGGCGCGCTTGGTCAAGCCGATCCAAAATCGATTGGGCACCTCCATGCTCATGGCCTCGGGACGGTGGAATCGGATCGGGATGAGGCGGAGGCGATCGCCGAATTGTTTGGTCACCCGCAGTCGCAACCGCCGGTGACCGCGGCAAAAGGCCACTTTGGTAACCTCGGTGCCGGTGGGGGCATGGTCGAGATGGTGGCAAGTCTCGATGCGCTCGGTGGCGAACTGTTCTCGATCCTGAACTGCAGCCACTTGGATCCTGCTTGCCCGATCAATGCTTGTGTCGATCCCACCACGCCGGCCGGAGACAACTTCATCAGCGTCAACGTGACCCCACAGGGCCAAGCGTCGGCGGTTCGGATTCGGCGTTTCGAATAGTCGCGGCAAGGGTGGCCGATTCTTGGTACCATGAAGGGGGCAGCGACGCTTTGCATGGGTAGCCTCGCGTCGCCGTTGTTTTTTTGACATTTTGCTGCAAAGCCGTCTTGAGGCCGATAGCTCCAATCACGGCCCCCCATCCCCTGCGAGGTGACCCCCGATGAATCAATGTGACAGGTTTGAGCGACGCCAGGTTTTGAGGGTGGGGGTCGCTGCGGCGATCAGCGCCGGCACGGTCACGAGATGGATCGATCGCGCTGCCGCCGAAGAAAATGTCGGAAAGATCGGTTCGCCTTGGCTTCGCAAAACGTTAAAGATCGGCATGATCAGGGTCGAGGGAACGTTGACCGACAAGTTCGCGGCTGCCAAGCAAGCGGGGTTCGCGGGAGTTGAACTTAGCGCTCCTGGGTTTGATGTGACCGCAGCCACCGAGGCCGCTCAAGCGACGGGGCTTGTCGTTGATGGAACGGTCGGAGCCGACCACTGGCAAGTCCGTCACACCGACCCCGATCCCGAGGTCCGGGCAAAGGCGCTTCAGAGCCTCAAAAGGGGCCTCCAGCAAACCGCAGACGTGGGGGCCGACACGATGTTGTTGGTGGCCGGTCACGGTAAGGATGGCAGCGACGAGGAAGTTTACAAACGAGCGTTTGACAACATCAAACAAGCGTTACCGGTCGCCGAGAAGCTTGGCGTGTCCATCTTGATCGAAAACGTTTGGAACGATTTTTTATATGACCACGAAGGTGGGGCGGACCAAACCGCCGATGCGTTGGCCGCCTTTATCGACGATTTTGATTCGCCTTGGATCGGTGTTCAGTACGATATCGGGAACCATTGGCGCTACGGCGATCCTGCGGCTTGGATCCGGACGTTGGACAAACGCATCAAAAAGTTGGATATCAAAGGCTTTTCGCGGCAGACGGGGGAATTCACGAAAATTACCGAAGGCGATATCGATTGGCCGAGTGTCAAGCAGGCCCTGCGTGACATCGGTTACACGGGATGGTTGGCTGCGGAAGTTGGCGGTGGCGGTCCCGAGCGGTTAACGGAGATCAGTGATCATCTCGAACAAGCTCTCCAGTGCAGTGAGTCGCTAACGAGTGTGCGATAGTCCTTCTTCATCAAGCAGCAATCTTGATTCGTGTCACATCTCGGTCATGCCCGATGAGGTGGTTGAGTGGGTGATGGAAACGTCACCGCTTGTGATCGTTGACGGTACGTACGGAGGAGGAGGGCATGCGAGACGTTTGCTTGAACGATTGCCGTCAGGGGAAGGGCACGTGATTGGCCTCGATCGCGATCCCGCTGTCAGTCAGCGTGTGGAAGGGGAGGAAGCGACCAACCCATCCTTCGATTCGCGTTTGACGGTTTTCTTGGCAAGTTACGAACAGACCCCTAAGGCGTTGGCTCGATTGAATCTGGAACAGGCCGATGCGCTCGTCTTGGATCTGGGACTTTCCAGTGATCAGTTGGCTGACCGAAATCGCGGCTTTAGCTTTACTCAGGACGGGCCGCTCGATTTGCGTTTCGATCCGGAAAATGGTACCCCCGCGAATCGTTGGTTGGCTCAGCACGACGAGAAACAGATCGCCGATGCGATCTATCAATACGGTGAAGAGCGTTTCAGCCGCCGGATTGCTCGAGCGATCGTTGCAAGGGCTCGTGAGCGGCGGCCGGTGGAGTCGGTGAACGATCTTGTCGAGATTTGCCGGCGCTGCGTCCCGCGGAGCCGCAACCATGATATTCATCCTGCCACGCGGACGTTCCAGGCGCTACGGATCGCGGTGAACGATGAGCTCGGTATCCTCGAACGGACGCTGGCGGATGCGCCCCGTTGGATCGCCGCGGGAGGTCGATTGGCGGTCATCAGTTTCCATTCGCTTGAAGATCGGATTGTGAAGACCGCGTTCCGCGACGATGATGCGTGGGATGTGTTGACCAAGAAACCGTTGCGACCGAGTGAATTGGAAATTGCCAACAACCCTCGTAGTCGAAGTGCAAAAATGCGAGTTGCACAAAGGAGATGATGATGGATCAAAATGCGGAACAACTTCGTTTGCTCTCGATCTTTCACTACATCGTTGGGGCAATCATCGCATTGTTTTCCTTGTTTCCGGTGATTCATCTTGCGGTGGGAATTGCGATGGTCGCCGGGGCGTTTGAAAACCCAGATCAAGGCCAACCGCCGCCGACTTGGTTCGGGTGGTTTTTTATTCTCTTCGCGTTGGCCTTCATCGTGATTGGGTTGGCTGTCGCATCGTGTGTGTTGATCGCTGGACGCAATCTTTCTCGCCGATCCGGTTATACGTTTTGTTTTGTGGTCGCGTGCATTGAGTGCCTTTTTATGCCCTTTGGAACCATTCTGGGTGTGTTCACGATCGTGGTCCTGAACCGTCAGGGTGTTCGGGAATTGTTTGCACCGTAGGGCTGATGTCTGAGTCAATCGCGGTGGAGCCAACCGCGACGGTAGAACAACGTCAGCATGACGGTCTCAGTCTCGATTTCGGGGCAACAGGCGACCACGCCAAGTTGTCCCACCTCGAACGTAGTGATGGTACAGCGCACTGGCAAAGCAACAAAAGATCGGGATCGCTGCGAGAGGAAAGCAGACCGCCTTGGACCATCGAAGTGAGCATAGCCGCGAGGCGGAGATCAGCAGGGTTGCTTGGGCCAGTATCGCCGAGGCTGCGGATGCAATCATCCAGGCATGGTTTTCTGCCACACCGATCATGAGGGTCAGAAGTGGTGTCCCGTAAACGAAGATTGGCAGAAACATTAAGGGGATTGCCAAGGGGACGGGGTGGACGGCTGTGAGGATGTTCTTGGTGAACCCCCAAAAGGCATCGCGATTGGTTTTGAATAATCGCACTCGCAGAAGATCGGGTGCAAAATAGAAGCGAGTTCGGAAACCATGACGCTTGATGGTGCGGGCGAGTTGGACGTCGTCGAGAGCTTCTTGTTTGACGCCGGCGAGTCCACCGATACGATCGAGTACGGTCCGCCGAGTCATCATCATTGCACCTGCTGCAACCGCTTCGTCGGACGCCGGGTCGTCAAGTCGTGTGGTTAAGAAACGGACCATCCCAACAATCATCAATTGTGGGACGATGACGTTTTCCCAGAACGTTTCAAGTTGGACGGTGGGAAACAAACTGATGAAATCGAGCTGTCGATCTTCCATTTCCGCTAGCGCGACGGCAAAGCAATCAAGCGAGTGGATCACATCGGCATCGGTGAACAGGACGAAGGGAGCCGTGGTTGTCTCCAGTCCGGTTTGCGTTGCCTCCAGCCCGGTTTGCATCGCATTCGCTTTGCCAAACCATCCCTCTCGCAATTCGGGATCGTGGATGACCGTGACGCGTTCGTCGGAGTCCGCGATCGATGTCGAAATTTCTGCGGTTCCATCGCAGGAATGGTCGTTGACGATGCAGACGCGTAGGTTCCCCGATCGTTGAGCCAAGATGCTTCGAGCCGCCTGCTCGAGATCAGCCTGTTCGTTCCGAGCGGGAACGATGACGTCGATCACGGCGTTGGGGGCCGCTTCACCGTGCGGAAACGAAAGGGTCTCAACGATTCGAAATGCACGTCGAAATGCAAACCCAAGGGCGAGAGCGGAAAACGCCAAAAGGACCGAAAGAAACGTGAGAATGAGATTGCAAATGGTTCACGCCTCAAGGGGAAAAATGGGGGAACGAGAGGTCCTCCCGCCTACATCCTACCGCCAGGACCGCACGCCGTGCAAACACCTTTTGCCAGCCGTTGACCTACAGAAGATTGACTTTTCTTGACTTTTGGCTACCCTAGATAAAGGCGCGACCTTACTCTCCTGCCCCCTTTCCTCCCTCAACGAGACGAGTCAAATCGTCTAGCCTGATGACACACAATAGGTTTGCTCACCGTTGCCTGTATGGCATGTTGTTGGCCTGGGTCAGCACTTGGATAGTTGTTGTGCAGGCGAGTGCCCAAGGGGTGAATGCGGAAATCGAAGCGACGGCGCAATTCGACCAGACTTCGGCGACCGATTCGGTTCGCTTCTCGTTTGACGGGGTTCCATGGCGTGAGGTGGTCAACTGGATCGCCGAAGAAGCGGACCTTGCCCTCCATGTCGGTGACCTGCCGCCTGGCAGCTTTACCTATTCCGATCCCGAGTCGTTCACGTGTCAAGAAGCGATCGATCGGATTAATTTGTTTCTGCTATCGGAAGGCTACACGCTGGTTCAAAGTGGAAAGCTCTTGTCGGTCATCAATTTGGGTGATCCCCGGAGTCTCCAGCAACTTGATGTGCTTGCCGAGTTGGTGACGGTCGATCGGCTTGCAGCAGCAAAGAATCACGATGTCGTCAAGTGTTTCTTTCCGCTCGGTGAACTGGAGGCCGAAGACGCGGTGGCGGAGTTGTCGGCGCTCAAACTGATGATGGCACCCACGGTTCTTGCGAAGACCAATCAATTGCTGATCACGGATACCGTTGCGAAGTTGAAAAACGTGCAAGCGGTTTTGCAAGCGTTTGAACCGGACGGGATGGACAATGGGACGATTGTTCAGAGTTTTGCGCTGCAAAATGTTGATGCCGAAGACATCTTGGTTGTCGCTCGCCCACACCTCGGATTGGCGACCGGCGAGATGATCGGCATCGACGTCAGTTTGTCAGCGGATTTGCAGGGGAAGCATATCTTTGTCACGGGAGTGGAAGACAAAGTCAAATTGATTGAAAACTTGGTGCGGGCCATCGATCAACCGGCCGAATCAATGACATCGTCCAATCAAGAAATGGAATTGCGGTCTCATCTGATCGAAGGTGGCAACGTCGAAACGGTTTATAACGTGCTGCAGACCTTGCTGGCCGGCAAGTCGGTTCGTTTGTCGATGGACGAATCGACTCGCAGTGTGGTTGCATTGGCTAGCCCATCGGTCCAGCAAGAGATCGCTCAGACGGTCACGCAGTTGCAGGCATCCGATGCGGCGTTTGAAGTGATTCCGCTGAAAACGGTGGATCCGTACTTCGCGATTAGTCTGCTGGAGCAAATGCTCGATCTTCCTGGGCCGCTCGATGATCTCGACGAGATCGATGAGGATGCTCCGAAAATTGATGCGGATCCAGGAAACATGCGGCTGTTTGTTCGCGGAAAGAAGCATCAAATTGAACAGATCAAATCGATTGTCGAAGGTTTAGAGCAAGACGGTGTGGTCCGTGACGTGAGCGATCAAATTCGGGTCCTGCCGCTGCGTGGAAAGCAAGCGGTAGAAACCGTCGTAACGGCGGCTAAGTTTTGGCGCTCGGCAAACCCGATTCTTTTGCTTCCCTCGACCGACTCGGAGTCTTCGGATCAGATCGAGCGTGTTCCAAGTGGTGAGATTCTATCCTTGCCCTCCAATGAGGGTTCCAGCGTTGATCCTTCGCAGTCGGATTCCTTGGAGTCTGCTGCCACCAACGCGAAGGTACTGACCTCGATCAACAACCACCAAGCGTTTCCCATTCGTGTTCAGGTGACTCCAAGAGGATTGATACTTCAGTCCGATGACACCGTGGCATTGGATCGCTTTGAGGAGCATTTGCGTTCAGTAGCGGGGCCGGTCGATTCCTTACCGTCGCCACCGGTTGTGTTCTACCTGCAACACGCCAAAGCCGACGACGCATTACGGATGTTGGGAGAATTGATCGACGGTGGCGAATCGGCAAAAGAAGGGGAAGCGGGAACCTTAGTGAACGGTTATGTTTCTGGGGCTTCGTCCGGCGCGTTGAGTAGCTTCATTATGTCCCAGGACGGAACGACGACGATGATGGCAGGTTCCATGACGGTGGTTGCGGATTCTCGGTTGAACCGCTTGATCGCGCAAGGAAATGCTGTCGAAATGGATCTGATTGAAGGCTATTTGCGGATCATTGATAAAGATCGCAGTATCACCTCGATTGAAACGTATGGGACGTCGCATGTGATCGAGTTGGTCAACACAAATGCCAGCGAAGTGGCCGTGGCGATTCGCGAGGCGTTCGCGGGGCGAGTGACCGGTGCGACGGGGGCGGGGGGGCAACCCAACCAGCGCGGAGCGGCTCAGCCGGCTCAGCGTGAATCAGGCGGCAATCGAGACAATGAGAATCAAGAAGGGGATCCCCGAAAAGCGGGCGCCAAGCGACCGGCCAGCCAGCCGGTCAAAGATCTTGAGCCCAAGATCACCGTGGCGGTCCATGAACCGAGCAATTCGCTGATTGTCACTGCGCCGGACTCGTTGTTCGCGGAGGTTGAGAAATTGGCGATGGTGATCGATGCTCGCGGCGAGCAATCGGTGGAGGTGGTCACGCCGATTAGTAGCGAAGTCTTCGGCGCTGTGTTGCAGCAGGTCCTGCTCGGAGAGGAGCGTTCCCGCAATGACCGTTCGACATCTCGTTCGTCGGGAAATTCCTATCAACGTAGTCGAACCGACCGCTAAGCGAGGGGATTGAGATGGGGCCAAGGGATATCAACGAAATGGGTGTTCCGTTCAAGTTCGCAGTCCTTCCCTTGCTGCTTTTGGGTGTCAGTGGTTGGTGCAGCAATTGCTTCGGCCAGTCGGGTTTGCGTGATTCGCTTGAGCGGCTCGATAGGAACGGAAATGGTGAAATCGATCCCGCTGAGATCACCCCACTCGCCCGTCCCTATCTCGAGAGGATTGCGAAATCACGGCGACTCTCGCTGGACCGACCCAATGGGATCGATAAGTGGCAAGAAGCGGCACGGATCTATCATGCGTTTCAAAACGGTGTGGTGGGAAAAAAGATTGTCCCCGAGGACAATCGTAGCGTCATGCCGTTCGGCCCCGATCCCGATCAGCCGCTTGTACCGGAGTTTGGTTTGCCCGAAGTCAAGTATCCTTACATTCAAGATGACCTCGATGAAGCCGATCAAACGATCCGACGTCACGATCGCAATCGAGATGGGTATATCGATCGATCGGAAGCCAGACGAGCAACGTGGACGCACCGCGATCCTTTTGACGAAGATATCGACCAAGATGATCGGTTGAGCCGGTTGGAGCTCGCGCAACGTTACGCGCGCCGCCGGCTACTGTCGGGGGACTCCGATGAATTGATCCAAAAAGCACGTCGCACCGGTAACGGGATCGAACCGTCCAAACCAGCGGAACGCCAGGGACGAGATGATTCGCAGTGGTGGCGCGGCGGCAGCCGATACTACCTGACCGCGACGATTTTAGGCCGATTCGATTCCAACAAGAACGGTCGGCTCGATGCAAACGAAGCGGCACGCATCGGTATCCCGATGGGCCGAATGGATGTCGATCGCGACGGCGAATTGTCTCGCGATGAATTGACGACGTTCCTGCTCGAAATGCAAGACGAAGCAGGCGAAACGGCCGAAGGCTTGCCCGCTTGGTTCTACGAGCGCGACGCCAATCGGGACGAGCAGGTCGCCATGGCGGAATTCACGGACGAGTGGACCGCGGATCAGGTCGAGGAATTTGCGTCGCTTGATACCAACCGTGATGGGTTGTTGACGGTCTCAGAAGTGATCCAGTCCAAAGCGATGGTTGGGGGCAGCTACGTGAATAACAACGCGGAAGTGCTGCCGCCAAAGAAGGCGGTTCTTTCCGAAATCGTAGTCGACGAAGACTACCTCATCGGCGATTTGAACATCACACTTTCCATCAGCCATACGTCGACGGGCCAGCTTGATGCTTTCCTGACCGGACCCGATGGTCAACGAATTGAACTCTTTACGGAGGTGGGGGGCCATGATGACCATTTCGACCAAACGGTTTTTGATGATCAAGGGCGATACCCCATCACGAAGGCAAGGCCGCCGTTCAAGGGGACTTTCTTGCCGGAAGGATTGCTGAAGCGTCAACCCAGTCTGGGCCATTTTAATGGCCAAAGTATTAAGGGGGTGTGGCAGCTAACGATCAGCGCAACTCGCAGCGACCGATTTGGAATGTTGCACAATTGGGGGCTCATTGTGAAGCCGCAGGAACAAATGCCCGGTGATTCAACGTCCGCTGATTCAACGTCCGCTGCGGAGAACGCGAACCGTGGCACTCCGGCGATTCGCGAGAGGTGATCTTATCGTGACCGGAACGGATGGCCGGCGATCACCGCGATTGTTACCGTATCCGCTGGATCACCCCGACGCGTTCACTTTGCCGTTTTCCGACTGAGGCGTCCTCCATCCCACCCCATTGCCCCTCCCTCCCTCCCTCCCTCCCTGTCCTCCCTCCCCATCATCCCACCCCCTGCTGAGAAACCCTTCATGTTCTTATCGGTCCGAACAAGCACGAGAAAGTTATCCTCTACCCGACCACGTTTTGCTTTAAGGGCCGTCAATCTCGGCACGAGCGCGAGACGCAGCATGCCCCTGTTCCGCATCATGATCGGCCTTGTCGTGATCAGCATGGTTGCGTGCGGCCAGCCGGTTGGGGCTGCGGCGCCCCTGCGTGAGGTGCCGGCGGATGATGAACACCCGCAGCGGATGAAGGATGTGCATTCCGTCGTCCGCTATGCTGAATTCGGAGCCCGGGGCGACGGCGAGACCGACGATCTCGACGCCATCTGCAAAGCCCATGCGTTCGCGAATCAGCATGGGCTTGCCGTGAAAGCCGATGAGGGTGCGACGTACTACCTCGGAGGCAAAGACAAAACGGCTGTCATCCAGACCGACACCGACTTGGGTTCCGCTCGTTTTCTGATCGATGACACCAACGTCAAGAATCGTAATGCCCACGTTTTCTTAGTGAAATCAGCATTGAAGCCGTTCGAACCCCATGGAGTCTCTTCACTGAAGAGGAATCAGCGGAAACTGAGCGTGTCGTTTCCCCAAAGTTGCCTTGTCAGTGTCACCAACAGCAAGGTCAAACGTTTCATCCGCTATGGAGCGAACCGCAACAATGGGGTTGCACAGACGGATGTGTTCCTCGTCGACAAAGACGGCAAGGTCGAAAAGGACACACCGATCGTCTGGGATTTCGACACGATCACGAAAATCAGCGCTCGCCCGATGGACACGACGACATTGACCATCCGTGGAGGACGTTTTACCACGATTGCCAACGCCGCTGAGTCGAAATACGCCTACTACAACCGCGGCATCGCCATCGAGCGTTCGAATGTCGTTGTCGATGGACTGGAACACCGGATCCGCGGCGAAGGAGATCACGGCGCACCCTATGGTGGGTTCATCGACATTGATACCTGCGCCAACGTGATGGTCCGCAACACGGTTTTGACGGGGCACAAGACGTATCGGACGATCGGTGCAGCAGGCGTTCAAGTCTCCATGGGGACTTATGACATTTCGATCAACCGGGCCTTAAATGTGTCCTTCGTGAACTGCAGTCAGACCAATGACATCAAGGATGGCCAGTACTGGGGAATCATCGGATCGAACTGCTGCAAGAATCTTCTTTTTGACAACTGTACCTTCTCGCGGTTTGATGCCCACATGGGTGTTGCCAATGCGACCCTTCGCAACTCGACCTTGGGCCATGCGGGCATCAACGCAATTGGCAACGGGACCTTCACGGTCGAGAACACCACGATCTACGGAAGGACCCTGATCAACCTGCGTCCCGACTACGGCAGCACGTGGCGGGGTGAGTTTATTTTCCGCAACTGTGTCTTCGTACCCGCTTGCGGCAAGCCGGTCAGCGCCAGTCTGATCGGCGGATCCAATTCCGGCCAGCACGACTTCGGTTACACCTGTTCGATGCCTCAGCGGATCACCATCGAGTCGCTCCACATCGACGACACCAAGCACCCTGAGAACTATCGCGGACCAGCCATTTTCTCGAATTTCAATGGCAGGTTCACCGACGCATCCTACGTAGAGAAATTCCCCTACGTCAGGACCAAGGAAGTCGTCCTGAAGAACGTGACGACCGCCAGTGGCAAGGAGTTGAGGCTCAGCGATAACCCGTTTATGTTCAAAGATGTAACGGTGACCACAATCAAGGATCAGTGACATGTCAAGCAACAACCGAGTTGTGTTCCAAACGGTAGTCCTTGTGATTGTTGGGGCTGTCTGCGTGGCGTCTCGTGAAGCAGCCATGGCTGCCACGCACGTTCCCGCGTGGCAGGTGGTCGAACTTGAATTCACTTCGGAAAAAGACTATCCGAACGCCTACACCGAAGTCGAGTTTTGGGTCGACTTTGTGCATCAGGACGGTATGCAGTTGCGGCGTCCAGGTTTCTGGGATGGGGGCAGGTCGTTCAAGGTTCGCTTTGCTTCTCCGTTGGACGAGGGGCAATGGAGTTGGAAGAGTGACTCGAGCCTTCCTGACGGTGGGCTTCGGGATCAGTCAGGGTCGTTTCAGACGGGGCCTCCGAACGGAAAGAACCCTTTCCGTCAACATGGCTTCTGGCGCATTCCGCCTGGCAGCCGATGGATGGAATACGCCGATGGTACTTCCGCCGTCATGGTCGCGGATACGCCTTGGGCAATCCCTTGGCGTGCGACGCATGAACAGGTGGAGGTGTATGCGAGGGATCGGCAGGCAAAAGGATTCAACGCTGCGCTCTTGATGTCGGTGATGCCGGACAGACGGATGGAAGGCCCTCGTGACCGCACTCAACACGCAGGTTTCGCCAGAGGCTTCGAGGACCTGCCCTCCGGCCACATCAACAAGTTGAATGCCGAGTACTTTCAGTATCTCGATCGTACGGTCGAAATCCTGACCGAACGCGGAATTGCTCCGGTTTGGCAGCCCGTCTTTCACGGCTTCGGTTGGAAGGGGTTGAGCGTTGCCGGGCCGGTCATTCCACCCGATGAATATGCTCGCTATTGCCGCTACCTTGTGGCGCGTTACGGAGCCTACCCAGCGATTTGGTTGGTCCTTGGTGATGGCAGCGGGGCGGAAATCGGCATCGATCCGGGCGGACGCGAAATCGAGGCATGGGACGCGTACCATCAACCCACGGGATTGCACTATGGTCCGCACGCGCCTTCCAAGGCTCACCAAGCCAAGGAGTGGCTCGATTTTCAGTGGATCCAAACGGGGCACAGCGGCGAGCATCGTCAGGATCGGCTTGCCGCGCATTTTTGCCAGATGCCGGTCAAGGCCGTAGCGAACGGAGAGCCGACTTACGAAAACATCGGAACGAAGGGGCAAGCGGCGGGATGGTGGCAAGGCCACGAAGCATGGCGCAATCTCTGTGCCGGGGGCACCATGGGAATCGTGTACGGTGCAGGCAGCCTTTGGAATTGGGTTCATCCGGGCGAGCCCGAACTAAATGATGGTTGGGCACGTGCACCGGAGAGCAGTTGGCGCGACGCTCTCGATTTCGAAGGTTCCACTTACGCAGGAATGCTAGGCAAGATTCTCGACGGACTTCCGATCGACGGCGCTCAGCCTGACAACACTTGCACGTACGGCCGGCCATCTTTGTTCAAACCCAATCAGCTTCTGATTCTCTATTTGGAAAACGGCGGCAGCCTCCGCGTTCTACGAGAGGACATCCCCGATGCTTGGCGAATCTACGATCCAAAGAGCGGCGAGATCGTTCGATCGGGTCGCATGAGCGACTCCGGCAAGAACCTCGGCGACACCGGCAGCGGGCCACGTGTAGTGATCTTCTCGAGCACGTACTGACACCCGCTTTGAAACTCCCGATTCATCCCAGTCGATCGGTAGCGACGTGGTATTGCGGATCTTCCGAAAGATTGACCTCGACCAAGTCACCCGCTCGGTCAAGCAGGCTGCGGCATTCTTGGCTTAAGTGCGTCAGGTGCAACCGTTTGCCGAGCGCTTCGTATTTTTCGGCCAACACGTTGATCGCTTCGAGCGCCGATTGGTCGTAAACACGCGAGTAGTAAAAATCGATCACCACATCATCGGGGTCTTTCGCCGGGTCGAACATCTCTTTGAACGAAGAAACCGAAGCGAAGAAGAGTGGCCCGTGGAGTTGATAGATCTTGCTGCCAAATTCATTTGTTTGGATGTCCGCTCCAAGGTGCAGTGCATGCTTCCAGGTGAAAACGAGTGCCGAGACGATCACGCCCAAGATCACGGCGGAGGCCAAGTCATGCATGACTACGGTGTATCCGGCCACCAGCACCATAACCGCCATATCACTGATCGGCATGCGGTGGAACATTTTAAGTGAAGCCCATTCAAAGGTTCCAATGACCACCATGAACATGACGCCGACCAAGGCGGCCATAGGGATTCGTTCGATCCAGGGAGCCAAAAACAGAATGAAGAGCAACAAACAGACGGCCGCCGTGATGCCCGACAGCCGGCCGCGGCCACCGGAATTGACATTGATCAGCGATTGGCCGATCATCGCGCATCCTCCCATGCCACCGAACAGACCGCAAACGATATTTGCAGCTCCTTGACCGATACATTCACGGTTGCCTCGACCTCGTGTTTCGGTAATCTCGTCGATCAACGTGAGCGTCATCAGGGATTCGATCAATCCGACGCCGGCCAAGGTGATGGCAAATGGAAAAATAATCCAAAGTGTGTCGAGTGTCATCGGCGGGATGGAATGTTGCAGGAAGAACGGCATCGGCAAGCCGCCACTGATCGATGCGTTTGCCACATTCGCGGGGTCTTCCGCGACGGATGCTGCTTTGGTGTTCAACATGTCACCGACCGTCGCGACGAGATTATCGCCGCTCGATGCGGTTGCCGAATTGATTGCGATCGACAGCAGTGTGACGCTCAGAATGGCAACCAGCGACGCGGGAACCGCTTTGGTGTACTTGGGCAGCAACCAGATGATCGCCATCGTCAGTGCAACGAACACCAACATGACGACGAGCGGCATTCCGCTAAGCATCGTCAATTCACCGGCTGCGGCGTCATAGGTCTGGAAGGAACTGAATTGCGCCAGCCCGATTACGATCGCCAAACCGTTGACAAAACCGAGCATCACCGAATGGGGGACCAGCCGAATCAGTTTTCCCAAGCGAGCGGTTCCGATGGCCACTTGAATCAACCCGCAGAGCATGACCGTAGGGAACAGATACTCGATCCCCTGGGTTGCGATCAAAGCCACTACGACGACGGCCATGGCGCCGGTTGCACCCGAAATCATGCCAGGGCGACCGCCCAAGACGGCGGTGATGAAGCCAATGAAAAAAGCAGAGTAAAGGCCAATGATCGGCGACACACCGGCAACGAAGGCGAATGCGATCGCTTCGGGGACTAGCGCAAGGGAAACCGTCACCCCTGAGAGAAGATCATCCTTGGCCGTTGCGGTTTTTGAGCGAAAGAAATTGAGCATGAGGGTTGGGCGTTCTGGAAAAGCGATAAGAAGCAAACGACGTTTGCGAGCAGCATGGCAGGCTGTTCCGGTCAGCGACTGCCCAGAGTCGAGTGTCGAACTATAGTTTGAGGGTGATCTGTGTCAACGTCGCACACCGTCTGAATGCCTTGCTCTAGAATGGTAAGCGCCCCGCTATCGAGTCGATGGAGCGGATTGCCCCCGTTAACCCGTGAGTCTTGTTAGAATCGGCCACGACGGAAACAGCAAAGCGGCAATCAAGCCCGCAAATCGTTTCTCTTGAAAAACGGAACCTTGATGAGCCAAGAAGCGTTGCTGCGAAACTTTTCGATGCCGGAGGACCACGTGCCACCCGACGCTTGGGTGCTACGGATCACCGATCCGCCGGTGGATCCGCGTGTCGGGCCGAAGAGTTTTCTGCTGGGGCTCGGTGGGCTTGGTGCGGCGCTGATCGTGGTAGCGGCGGTCTTCCCTGGGCTGGCTCATGCAATCGACTCGATGTTGCCACGGAGTGTTGGCTACGAAGTTCGCGCAGCGTTGTTTCAAACCGTTGCTTGCCCGCTGGTGATGCTGCTGTCGTTCTTTGTCATCGCTGCGATGTTGTGGCACGGATCGATTCTGGTTCGCTTCGCCGCCGTTGCCTCGGGGCTGATTCCTGCGACCTTCGCATTCGTGGTGATGTTTTATTGGAAATTCTACGATCCTCTGTTTCCACAAATTGCTTTGATGACGGTGGTCGTTCAATTGATCGTAGGCGGCGCGATCGCGCTAATGCTTCAGTGGTGGACGCCGTGGTCGCTGTCCGAGTTTCGTGGGCATGAGGATCCGATTCGACCGCTGGACATTCGTTCGATCATTGAATTGACGGGGATTTCGGCGTTCGTGTTTGCGATCGTTGCGTCGGTTCGCGTTGCCGATGTCTTGGATGTTGCGGCCTACTCGTCGATCGTCTCGATGGTGCTCGCGTTGATCACGGTTGCCTCGATGGCAACGCTGCTACGCCGATCGAAAAGTACCTATCGCCCGATGGTCGTCGTCGTTTTGTTGTGTTTGGTCGTTTCGTACCTCGCCAATACGCTTGCGGCCATCGACGAGTACGGAACAAATAACCTTCAACAGAAACAACCTTACATTGTCCTCTTGTCGGTTTATGGCGCGGTGATGATGCTGGTCGGGATCTGGGTATGCACCGAGTGGCTTCGCGGTTGCGGTTGGTATTTTTTCAGTCGTAAGGACGACGCCAACGTGGTGTATCCAATCGGAGCGTTTTGCTACACACCCGAGGTGCTTCGCAAACAACGCGAATCCGAAAGGGGCATGGATACGAGCAATCCACTTGCGTTTGAGGGCCTTTTCCAAGACAGTCGCTTGGACGATTCGCCAGCCAATCAAGACGCATGGGTTTTGCAAAGCTTGGAGCTGGCCGAGCACCGATCGCTCTCGTCCGCAAGTTTTATGTTGGGTCTCGTCGGTTTGGCGGCTGGTCTTTGCGGTGTCTGTTTCGTAACCAGCATCGTGATGAAGATCGTGGAGGTCTACTTTGACCAGCAACCTACCTTTACGATGATCAGCTTGATCTATCAAACCATCGCGATACCTCCGTTGATGTTGTTTGCGATCATGGTGGTGACGCCCATGTTTTGGTATGGGTCGGTGTTGGTCCGATTTGGGATCGCGGTGTGTATGATTCTCCCCGGCAGCGTCTTATTTGTCGTTCTTCTGAATCTGGTGGTTGATGGCAACATCGACGGGGATTTCGTCGAAGGCTATTCGGCCGGGTTGTTTTCCCAATTGTTGGGTTCGGGTTTTGTGGCAGTGGTCGTTCAGTTTTGGACTCCTTGGACATTGTCACATCTGCGAGAATCGGTTGAACCCATGCCTCCGATGGGGATTCGGTCCATCATCGAGTTGACCGTGATTGCCGCATTCAGCTTTGCTGTATTCGGAGCGGCTGACGTTCCCGGCGTGATGGTTGGAATTCTGTTCTTTGGGGCAACCGGTACGTTGATGTCCCTGGTCTGTATCGGAGTGATGGTGGCCACGCTGCGTCACGAGAAGACGAACTACCGTTTGGCATTCGCATCCATTTTACCCGCCATGATTGCGACCTTCGTGTTCAACGGTTTTTTTGCAGTCGAGATGTTTGGCTGGGGCGGTTTGATCGGCTATTGGTGGCTGGTATTGCCCGTCTCGCTCTACGGATCGATGTTGATCGGTGGGACGATGTTGTTGGCCTTGTCTTGGCTGCGTGGTTGCGGGTGGTGCTGTGTCAATCGGAAGGCGATCGTGAGACGTGCAGCGACGTAGCGTTAGGCGTTCATCAGCATCGGGACAGAGACCGCAGGGAAACGGAAGCGACCATAGCGACTCGGGCCGACCTCGATCGATTCTTCGCCGTATAGCGAGCGGATTTCGGTCAGGACGCGGCGTCCAAGTTGGCTGACGTCGATGACTTCCGTCGGTTGCAACTCGACCACGACGGTATCGCGTTTTTCTGCACTGCTGATCGTTTTTTCTAGATGTGCGGAGAGCATCTTGACGGCATGGTTGCTTTCGCTGACCAAATACAATCCGTTGGACCCGAACCGGGTATCGCTGTCAACGCGCAGGTTAGCGGATAGCGTTATGATCGTAAGACCATCCTGCAGTACGCTGACCATTCGGACTTGTAGATCGCCATGGACTTCCTCCGCATCGACGACGACCATGTCGCGGCAACCGAGTTGCAGCAGAACGGGACAGATCGACTTCGTGTCCTCTTGCCAGGCCACCGGATGCGGTTCGCTAAACCCAACGTCGGCAAGGCCGTTGGCGACCGCTTGCAATGGACTGCTCAGGCTGACCGCGTCCGATTCAACCAGTTTGCGATCACGATAAGCTCGAGGCTTCTTGATCTCAGGCGGTGCCACCGAGCAAAGCTGTTCGTACGTAAGTTTGGGTTGTTGCACCGTGTTTTGAGTCGGTTCGAAGGAAAAATGGAGACGGCCAGTGATGAAGTTTGTCACGCCACCCAGGATTGCCGCCGTTCCCACCGAGCTGCACAGAAAACCAAGTGCGACGTTGTACAACACACCATCCGCACGACCAAAATGGCCTTCGACGATTCCGATTTGATACCCATAACTGATCAGACTGCATCCAATCATGATGTAAACGACTCGCGTCAACGATTTTCCGCGTCGATAGCGAAGCGGGTAGCCCAACAAGCTGAGCAGGGATGGGCCCTGGAAGAAAAAGCAGCAGTAGATCGAAGGTCCGCCTGCACCGCAGATCACAAGACCGACGGCGACGCCGATGAAGGCAAGCCAAAAGTATTGACGAGCTTGATGGAGTGGCAGCACGGTCTCGACGGATTCGAATTCGTATCGAGGTTCGCATCGCTCGCCCATGCTGTTGCACTCCGACAACGTGAACCGTCCTGTCAACGTTCCGGATTCTCGGACTTGCTGCTGCGCATCCGTCATCGCTCGGCGGTGTTGTGGGACAACCACTCGCATCGGAACGGTCATCGGATCGGCCCCTTTGGGGTAAACCTTTACAGGTTCCATCGCGGCACACGCGATTTCTTCGAAGACGCCCGATTCCGTCGCGACATCAAGAAGGTGTTGCTCCGTACCCTCGAGTCCATGTTGCTCAAGTTCCGTCAACATTTGACCATAGACATCGAACGGATTCTTTCCGCTCAGTTGGACGTCGACCAATTGGATGTAGTTGCTTTTGCCGATGCCCTCGTCAACGAGCTGTTGCCATGTCATTTCGGTCGGTTCAGCCGACATCGTCATGGCGCGATGGTACTCGGGCGCGGCGATCATGACTCCGCCGGCAAGCGATGCCCAAGCAATCAAGCCGCCAAGGATCACCAACACCGAGCGCGGACGTGTACTGTTATAACCGGAATAACCCATGGAATTGAAACTTAGGTGTGAACGGATTGCGAATGCTCCGCCAAAACCTAGGTTACAATTTCCTCCTCAGGCGAGGAAATCCTAGTGCGTCATGGCATAGGTCACGATGTTAATCCCCATCGGGTAGGCCTTCTTGACCGAAAACTCTTCGAAGTACCACTGGTTTTCGCCTTCTTTTTCCCAGCCATCCCCCAGGTCGGTGTTGTGGCAGATGAAAACCATCAATCGTCCCTCGTCATCGGTGATGCCGCGATAATGCGGTGTGCTCGTGTCACTGCCATCCGACGACCATTCCCATGATCCGACTCGTCCATCGCGGCCGCGTCGCGCCGCATTGAGCGCGGGGACTTGTGGTTTTTCGTCCATGATATAGACATTATTGAAAATTTCGTGAGACAGCGGCACCTCGAATGGATCACGATCGGGGAAAACACGTTTGAGTTCGCGACGCATGTTCTCGTATTGTGTGTCACCCCAAAAGTCATCCACCATCAGGAAGCCGCCGTTCATGCAGTATTGCCGCAACGCCTCGACTTCGGCTTCGCGAAAGACCAAACTCCCCGGTTCGATGATGTAGATAAACGGATAATCAAACAAGGTTTCATCCGTGAGTTCCAATACGATCGGGTCTGGATTGACCTTCAACGATGTCAGTTGTTGCAGTCGTAACGAGAAATTCAAGTCGCTGTCTCGGTAATCGGTTGCCCAACCACCGCCACCGCCGCGGCCCCCGTACGAATCGTACTTGATTCGCACAAAAGTGAATAAATCGCCGGGGAAGTTCTTGTCGACTTCCCATTCGGGAACCCCTCCTCGACCGGTTTGTATGCCTTGGTTTGACCACCAGCGACCTCGCTGAGCCAATGTGACGCCAGCCAAACCAATCAAAAGAGATGCGAAAGCGAGGGTACGGTATCGGGTCATTGGGTGTCCTTGTCGGTGGCCATCCCGGCGGAGAGTGGTTCTGAGGGTGTTTCATCGGGGTGGACCAATTGCAACAGCAATTGGTGTGCGTCGCGGTAGCGGGGTGCCTCGTCGAGTGCAATCAAAACATGGTGTTTTGCTTGATCCGATTGGTCGGAATCGGCAAGTGCTTTGGCGAGTCGATAATGCAGTCCCGCCGGATCCACCGGTTGCATGTAGGTCAGAGCGGTTAAGGGGTTGATAGCCCGAGCGGGCTGGTCCAATTGTTCGGCGGCTTCTGCAAGTGATTGGTGACCGCCAGGAAGAAGCGGCTGAATCGCTAGCACTTGATCCGAGTAATTGGCGACTTGCTTCCAATCCTTTGATGCCTTTGACAATTCAATCAAACGATTCAGCGAGGGGAGTGCATCGCTTGAATGATTGATGATTCGCGAGAGCGTATTCCGTTCCGCATCAACTTGGCCAAGTTGCCTGTAGACGATCGACAACCGTTCCAAGGGGCCGTTTTGTTCGCCAGTGAACGTTCCCAGTTCATCGAGTTGTTTCAAGTAGTCAGCCGCCAATTCGTACTGTTTGGCCGCGATCGCCATTTCGGCAGCCGTGGTGAGTGCCCAGTAGTTGTGTGGATGGGTCTTGAGCCAATCGGTCAGTTGCTGCTGCGAAGGCCGTTCTGGGAATCCATCGCGTGACCAATCTGCTTTTGCACCGAAGGCATTCGCCAAAGTCTTCGCGTGCTCGGCAAACTCGCTGTCCAATTTGGCGGTTGAGCCCACATTGCGACCGAGTGCATCTTTGATATCCATTCCATCGCCCAGGTCAACGAGGATCTTCCTTAAAGCTTCAATGCCATACTTTTCAATGATGAACTCCACGACGAGCGACGATTCATAGTAAGCGAACTGCAAGTGCATCGGCGACTTTGGGCTGAGAAAGGCGCCGCTCAACTGGCTGACAGGTGTCAACTCATCGCCAAGCATCATCTTGCGATAGGTTGGCGTCATCGACTCACCCCAGGATGCGTCATGGGCTCGTTCTTCGTAGACAGAAATGCCCTCGCTCAGCCACCGAGGCATTCGGTTCTTGGTTTTTTCGAGGGTGACGACGTGACAGAACTCATGCCACAAGACACTCTTCCAATTAGAGGGGCGTTCCCCTTGGCTGGCCGGACTATTGGCGGTGATCACTCGACCAAAACAAACACCCAGGTACCCGTCACCTCCGGGAAGCCCGAAAGTGCGAATGGCGAAATCGTTTTGTTCTGGGAAGATCTCAACCGCAATCGGTGCATCGGGCTGGATTTCATACTTTTGGCATAACACGCTTCGCGCTTCGCGAAGCAACTCCATCACGGCGCCGCCATAGATCCGTGCTTCGTCGGGATCCATTCGAACAATCATGTCCTCTGTTTCTAACACGCTAAAACCGTTCAATCGGTCTTTGAGCGTTGTCAGGTTGTGGGCGACCACGTTGTACGGGTCGGATTCGGCAACACCGCTGGCCATTTGCCACCCTATGTCGTTCTCTCCAAGCCGTAACAGATCTTGGGCGAGTTGGAATTGAGCCGGCAAGTAGCCGGGGTCCATCGTCAGCGCGCGGCGCTGGTACTCGGCTCCTTCCGCAAATCGGTACTTTTGTGAAAGCTTGACACCGATCAGTGAATCGACCTGAGGATTGCGGTTCCATGTCTCCAACGCCTTGGATCGCAGTTCCTTTTCTTGGTCATATTCTCCACGGAGATGTGCGATCACGGCGCGAAGCGCCCATGCCTCGGGTTGCTTGGCGTTGATCTTGAGCACCGCGGAAATCGAACGCTCGGCAGCCTCGTACTGCTCGCGATCGATTGCGGATTCCGCTTGGAACAACAAGCTCGGAACATGGTTTGGATTGATGGACAACGCACGTTTCAGCGATGCGTCCGCGATCGAGCTATCGGACGACTCGAAGGAGCGGGCCAGCAGATAGGCGGTTCGCGGATCCGAAGCATCGACACGCTCGGCCGCCTGCAACGTATCGCCCGCGACTTTGAAATCCCCTTTCTCAAGCGCCAACTCGGCCGTGGCTATGTAGGCTTCGAGATAATTGGGATCGGAGTCACGAACGCGGTCGTAGAATAACTCCAAAATGTCGCGAGCGTCTTCACCTTGTGCCGTGAAGTACCGACCGGCCGCGATGAGGTTGTCTCGGCTCGCATAGCGAAGCGTCGAGCTTTGAAGCAGTTGAAAGGTTCGAGCATTTTCCAATTCGATTTGTTCCGGCGTGCCACCGCTGTGACGAAGCGCGTCGATGCCCATCATCCGCAGTGTCACACTGGTCGGATAGCGTTTGACAGCGTTTTCGTATACCGCCAGCGCTTCCGCATACTTTCCTTGGACAAGTTGGCATCGCATCAGCACGCGGGTCCAACGCTCATTCCAGATGCCCAGCTCGACTTGAGCGGCTGACGCCACCTCGGATTCCGTGTACTTGCCCTCACGAAAAAGCTGTTCAGCGGTGTCCAGATCACTGGCGAAGAGCAATCCATTGATGGAGCCCAACGCAATCAGCAGCAAGGGCCATGCCATCGATTTCATCGAGAACGGATTTAGAAAGGTCAACGTCGTAGCCCTCACGAACAGAATGATTCACAAACTCTCGCTAGAATTCTACCAGACCGTCCAGCTTGCAGACACGTTTTGGACCATTTCCGCAGGTTTGGCAGATCGAGTTTCCGCGAGATTGGCGCGTCACGTTTCACGGAAGCTTGTGATTCAAGTTATCGCATGGAGTGCCTAATCCATTCGCAGATTCGAGCAAACAGGGACCTGCGTGCGGTGTCGATGGATGCGTTACCGGTCGAGCCGATCGCAATCGGCAGATCATCGACGTCGATGGCAATCCGAACTTGAAAGAAGGAACCTGCGAACGTTTGGCCTGCCGAATCGTTCGAAACGATCAACCCCCGCGAAGTCAACTCGATCGGCAGTTCATCAATTGGGGAAGCCGCGACCTCCGTCACCTGTCCTGTCGTCGATCCTCGCCCTCGGTTTGGTAGGTGTATGCTTACCGACTGCCCGACCTCGACGAATTGAATCTCGGGTTGTTCCAACAGCACCATCGCTTCGTACCGATTGGCGGAGCCGATCGTACACAGGGTTGTCCCGGTTTCCAGCCAGGCGCCGCGATTTTCTCCGTCAAGCGGGCTTCCGGCCCAAGTCTGGATGATGCGCGCGTCGTTAACTTTGCGGTTGCGGATTCCGGCGGTATCGACACGGCCACTCGTTGGAGCGGTGATCGTTAGCCGATCCAACTTCTCGTCCAGCATCCGCAAACGTGCTTCGAGCTGCTCGATCACCTCCATGATCACCGGAATTTGAGACATCGTTTTCGTATCCGCGGGTCTCCGGCTTTGCAAACCCTTCAACTCCACTCGGCGTTTGTGCAAGTCGGCTTCGATTTGTAGTCGCTGCAAACGCAACGCGGGGTCGTCAAGTTCGGCAATCGTTTGACCCGCTATCACCCGATCGCCTGAGGTTACCGCATGCGTGATCCTACCAGGCATCGTCACGAAAACGTGTAGCGAATCCGCAGGCATGACGATCGCGGGTCCCGAAACGTGATGAGGCAAGGGAATCACGAGAGCCAACGCCAAAACGGAGAGTGCGGCGAGTGTCACGACGATTGGCCGACGCAACAGGGTCGTTGGCGTCGACCGGTGTTGATTCGGTAACGCGAGCAGGGATCGCAAGGGGTTCCGCATCGCGATACAGGCGATGGTACAGATGAGGAGGGCAAAGACGAGTGAAAGTCTTGCTTCCTGAGCTGCTTGGTAAACAAAAAGCGAGATCGCCGTGTAGACAAACATCCTGTACAAGCCGCTGCAAAGCCAGTATCCATGGAAGAACCATTTCATCTTTTTCGGCTCCAATCCGTTGCCGACATCGAAATCGGCTTCGCCCCAAAGCAGTTGGCGAAGCGTTTTTCGTACCGCCGAGGTTGCTTCGCTCGCCAAGTTGGGAATTCCCATCAGGTCGGAAAGAATGTAGTAGCCGTCGTACCGCAGCAGCGGGTTGCCGTTAAAAAGAAGGGTGCTGATCGAGCAAACGACCATGACCGTGACGCACAGATCACGAGTCGTTGAGTCGGCGAGTGCTAACCAAGCAAACGTCGCAATCGCTGCGATCAGCAGTTCGGCGGCCATGCCTGCGGCGGAGACGGCAATGCGTTGATACCGCTGGGGCAATCGCCAAGCATCCGAAACGTCGCAGTAGAGTGTTGGCATTCCAAACAATAACATGCATCCAATTTGTCGGCACTCCGCACCAAAGTATCGACAGCTTAACGCATGTGCCAATTCGTGAACCACTTTGGTCAGCGACAGGACGATCAGTAGTAGGATGGCCGTTTGCGTGAGGTTTCGCGAAGCAACCGCAGCGACATGCGTGGCGATCGAGTCAAAATGGACCAAGCCGAGAAGTGCTGCAGCGAAAATCAAGACGCAGCATGCTACCAGCAACGGCCACCGAGCCGTCCTCTGCAGCAGCGGAACCAGTGGGTCGAGCCAACGATCCACTGCGACACCGGGGAAGCGGATCGCAAAGGGTTGCTGCCACCAACGCGATTTTGGTAACACGCCGCCATCGACTGGATCGCAGGTCACCGCAGTGGGCTGCGTGCAATCGAAAAGCATGCCACCTCGATGCACATCCGCCAAGAACCTTAGGATCGATTCGGCAGACACATGTTCGGGAGCAAACTGCTTGGCGCATGCACGGACGACCTGTTCGATCGACCGACTGCCATCAAGGAGTTGTAGGATGGATCGCTCTTGATCGTTGACATAGAAGTAGTCGCTGGCCAAAGGATCGCGGACAACCCAGACGCTGTGTTTGCCCATCGAGATCTTTCGCCAACTCAAATCATGCCGCAACCGCAATTCACTCATGGGGAACTCGATGCCGGATCATCCCGCACGGATCGTCCCATCTTCATTCGCATCCCAGGCAACACCTTCAGGTTCGGGTTCTTGAATTCGACCCAGAACCTAAATTGTTCGTTGACGGGATCCATCTCGGGGCTAACGAAGACGTTTTCCCCAATCCGCTCAGGCGGTCGGATGGAGCCATCGATAAGCTGAAGCACGATCTCTTTTTGGTTGAGTACTCGTTCGCGGAGGGATACATGGGCATACCCCTCGGCTCGCAAACGGCTCAACCGAACCAGTCGGATCACGGGATCTCCCGCCTGGACCCATTCCCCTTGATGACGTAGCACCTCCACGACGACCGCGTCAAACGGTGCCACGATCAAGTGTTGTTGCAAGGTCAGGCTCGCGACCTCGCTTTGTTGTGTGTAGAGCTGTTGTTCGAGCCGCTCGATCTGCTGCTGCTCTTCAGCCTGCACGACAGAGATCGCAGCTTCATCCACGGCAATCTTCTGAGCGGCATAGGTTTCTTGTTCCGATTGAGCGCTCAGTTTATCGACCTGTCGTTCAAACGTTGCTTGTTGCGTTTCCAAACTCGCGCGTTCGTAAGCGAGGCGTAAGTAATCGATTTCGGATTGTGAAATACTGTCAACAAACTTCTGACGCGCTTCCATTGCACGATCGAGTTCGTTTTTTGCGACCCCTTCCGCCCTGGCGGCTGCTTGAACACGCAAGTCGTTTCCTGCTTTGCGGGTCGCAATGTCCAGTTCGACGTCGAGCTGGCGAACCAATTGCTGTTGACGCAACATCGCCGTGCGGGCCAATTGTAGATCCGACTTGTCCTCACTTTGCTGAGTCGCAATCTGCAACTGAGTCCTTGCAATCTGCTGATCCAGGCGAGCTTTGCGATCATCCAGCTTAGCCAATGCTTCGCCGGCCTTGACCGATTGGCCCTCGGCGACGATCACTTCTGAGATGGATCCGGTTACCAGCGCAGGCACCTGTGCCTCGTCGACCGCCGTCACAATCAAGTTGTCGATCTCCCATTCGGGCGACTCGGCGTGGATCGCGACAGCCGCGAGCAGCGAAAGAATTAACAAGAGGTGGTACGTCCAAAAACGAATCATTGTGTTGCCTTTATCCTCTGCCTCGAAACCACTCGATCAATCCTCGGAACCAGACAAAGCCGACCGAACGTCGACCGGCCAGAATTTCCACGTGCGTCGTCGCACCCGTTCGCCATCCCTCTCTATCCGACCACTCGCCGGAGTCTGTCTGTTCTCGGACAAGTACCGCCGTTTTGGCCTTGACGACCCAATGACCACGCGCGTCTTGGTGAGTCACCTCATCGATTTGCTGAATCACCGACTCATGTGACGCATTACCCTGTGAACGCAACGAAAATCGAATTTTGCAGGGCTCGGTTTTCTGCTGTTCAAGGACGTAACCACTCGCCGAATCATCGATATCGATCTGCAAGGCCCAACCTTGCGACGGGGAGATCACATCCGCTAAGAATTGTCCACGTTGAACGGGCCGTGCCGTTAAACGTTCTCGCATGTTCCAGTGATCGATGTGACCGGCGATGGGACTCTTGACGACCAACTCGGCCTGTTGCGATTGAACCAACAAAAGCTGCTTTCCAAGCCCATCAAGTTGAGCCTTCAAGATTTGCTCGTTCGCAGAATGGGCGGCGTCCACCTTGGTGGTCGAGCGAGACCGCTGGATCGATGCCAAACTCGATTCGACCGTAGCAATCTCACCGTCGATTTGTTGCCGCTTCGATTCCAAGTCACGGCTACGGATCACCGCGATCGTTTCACCAGCGATGACAGAATCGCCGTTGTTGACGGGCAGTTCAATGACCACTCCGTCCGCGGGCGCATAGATCGATTGAGACGCAGCAGCCACCATGCGTCCTTCGGCAGGAACCCAGAAATCGACTTGGATGAGTGCCATCAATGCCAACCCGACAAAGAATACCGCTGCTGCAGCAAGGGTCCGTTTTCGAGTCGAGGTTGGCACGGTTTTGCTCAGCAACCATCCGATGCCGGCTTCGTCCCGTTCGATCGCGTTTGCCAGTGATCCGGTAAGGAGCGGCTTTAGTTCAGCGAGACGTTCTCGCATGGACGGTCGCTGAGGATTCACAAAACGCTCCATCACCATCACGACCGAGTTGGTTGCATGCGGAAGATTTGCTTCCCGGTCCGCAGCGACCGTTAAGTTCTCTGCAGCGACTTGTCGAGATCCTGATTCGAGCAAGAACGTATCGAGCACTGCGAGCGAAGTTGTGGCACCTTCGTCGGCTGCCCCGACGGTGAAATGGATTCCCTCTTCTTGTGATGCGGCGGCATCCGCCAACGACTGCATCACGCGTGCCAGACGCGTGTTGGGGTCAATCGTCGCAGCAACGTTGGTCGCAATCAGGCGAAACGCTTTCTCGTTTGAGCCTTTTCGCAGCAGGCTGACGCGATCGACATCGGTATACAGAGCGACCACCCGGCAGATGTTGGTGAATGCATCTGCCAAATGGGCGCCGCGGTTTAGCTCAATCGCAAGTTGGTCGTTTTTAGCTTGCCGACGCATTTGATCACGGAGCCGCGTGAACTCGTCTTTCAAATAGACGAGCGTTGCAATGTCGGCGGTGGCCACCGCCATCTCGGTGATGGGGGGCTGAATCGCAGTCGAAACGGGATCACTCCAGCGGATGTCGATTTGCAATCGGATCGCTTGGTCGGCAGGATTTTCGATGATGGGTACGCTTGCGACGAGCCTTTTGGAACGATCCCAATGCGATGACGAAACGTCGCGACTGGAGGTGGCTGAGGGGGACGTCGCCGCCGCAGAGATCGATTCGGCCACGTCACGAGCGACCGAGGGGGTCATGACATCGATGCCATCTCGGGCGAGTTCGGTCGATTTGCCAGACCGCTGTATCGAGACGATCACGCATCGAGCGAGTGTGGTTTGGCGAAGGCGTCCTGCCATCACCTCGAAAAAGGTTGACTGCTCCCCCGCAGCGTGTGACAGCTGATCGAGCGAGTCGATCAAATCCGTCGCGTCTTTCCAGACTTTTTCTGCTGAGTGGGAGGAGAGGGTCATGGGGGTGCGGAAGCCAAGGGCGAAGGGCTTGAGTCAAAGCGTCCATTTTAACCGAAAAAGGCCTTGCTCCGACGTGCCACTTGAATGTTTCACACCAGTTCGTTGCCGAGGTGGAGGAATCGCACCGATTTGATTGATCCCAACCGTTCCAGATATACGAATAAGAAGTAGGGTATCAGCTAGAGCGGTCGTGCGGTGTTGTCGTGCGCCTCGAAGTAGCATCCCCGTTACTCGCTGCATCATGTTTACGGCAGGGCCAAGTGCTCCGACGCGTTCATCCATCCGAGTCCATCTCGCATTCGAATCGCCGCCGACGAAAGCGTCGGTGTTTGACCCGAATGGTGCTCGCGTGCGCGGTCATTGGTAGCACGATTGCCGGATGCCGCGGTCATCGAAATCTGTCAGAGACGGTTTGTAACGATACCGCCTGTATCGACGCGATCATGAAACAAGTGGATGCGGGAGCGCCGGCGATCTCGATCCCCGACGTGTCCAGCCCACCGTTGACCGTTCGTACCATCGAAGACTTTGCCGCGGTTGACTATCAAAACCTGTCGCTCAATGAAGCGATTCAAACGGCGCTGGAACACTCCGAAGTCATGCGTGACCTTGGTGCCACCGTGCTTCGTGCTCCGCAAACCTTAATCACACAACAAACAAAACCGCTTGCCGAGTTTGACCCGCAAACGAGTATCGAATCGGCGTTGTCTGCGTTTGATGCTCAACTCTATGCGATGGGCAAGTGGCAAAACAACGATCGCAAGTTCAACAACCGGTTCTTTGGGGGCGGAGCGAACGCCTTCAAACAGGACACGCATGACTACATCGCTCAGTTGTCCAAGCGAACCGCGACCGGGGCGGAACTTGCGGTTCGAAACGTCATCGATTACGACGCCAACAACGCCACCGGGAATATCACCGACAGCGCGTGGCAAAGCCAGATTCACGCGGAGATGCGGCAACCGTTGATGCAAGGAGGCGGGATCCAATTCAATCGTATCGCAGGTCCCGCATCACAACCAGGAATCTATTCGGGTGTGTTGGTGGCGAAGGTCAACAACGACATCACCTCGTCGAGATTTCGGCAGGGCACCCGCGATTTTCTCAGCAATGTGGTCAACGCGTATTGGGATTTGTATTTTGCTTATCGCGATTTGGATGCAAAGCGTGAAGCTCTCGAACGCAGTCGCCAGACATGGCAGAGCTACGAGGCGCAGAAATCGAGCAATCGAAAATCGGGTGCAGCCGAAGCCCTCGCCCGTGAGCAGTACTTCCGCTTCCAAAGCGAACTGCAAGACGCGATCGCGGGTAAGCTGATTCAGCGGACGCAGGTCAATAACTCAACCTCCGGTGGTACCTTCGCCGGACTCGGCGGGGTCTTGGCTGCCGAGCGGCGATTGCGGTTGTTGATTGGATTGCCGGTCACGAGTTCGCAACTGCTTCGCCCGATGGACGAACCGTTATCGGCACCGATGGTCTTCGATTGGGATTCGATTTCGGTCGAAGCGCTGCGCTTGCGAGGCGAGCTGCAGCAGCAGCGTTTGCTTGTCAAACGACGAGAAATGGAGGTGCTGGCGGCGAGGAACTTCTTGATGCCTTCGCTCGACCTGGTGACAATCTATCGAGTTCGCGGGTTGGATAAAGACTTGGCCGGTGATCGCTCGGCGTATTCCGAACTTGGCTCGTTTGATTTCCAAGAGTACGAGGCTGGATTGGAGTTCAAGTTGCCCATCGGGCTTCGCCAGGGTTACTTGGCGGTGCGACATGCGAAAACGCAATTGGTTCGCGACCGGGCGGTGTTGGAAGAACAGGAACGGCAAGTGCTGCATGATTTGGCCGCGGTCGTGGGCGAGAGTGACCGAGCTTTCCTGCAGATGCAAACGAACATGAACCGCTATTTAGCCGCCAGCGAGGCGCTTGAGGTGCTCGAGACGAATCGCGAAGCGGGCATGCCGGTGAATCTGGAGCAACTGCTTGACGCCCAACGCCGAGTCAGCGAATCGCAGAGCCGTTACTTCCTTTCCCTTACCGAATACACGTTGGCAGCCAAGAACGTCCAATTCGAAAAAGGGACGCTCTTACAGGCCGCCAATCTGTTTCTGGTCGACGAGGAATTCGCCATCGCGGACTTTGCCGAGCCGACGCCAATGCTGCCGTAGTGCGGCACGGCCGCAGGCGAAGCGAGCTACCGCTCGTAGTGGCTTTGGCCCGCTCCCGTTGGTCGCTGGAATCGTGCTCAAATAACATCAAATTCAGCGATAACTGCCGTAGGCCCTTTCGGCGACTCGAAGGCGATGACTACTTCGAATCGAGCGAAATTGTCGGTGTGACGTTTTTTAAGTCGGTCCACAGCGTGCCTTCGCCGGCGTAGAAGAGCTTGAGGTCCATCGTTTCCGGAAGTTGCTCGGCAAATTCCCACTTATTGAACGCGGTCGGGGATCCGAAGGCTTCGACCGCAAGTGTGAACTTCTCGGCAGTTGCTTCTTCGCTCATTTGCTTCGCTCCCGCTTCGGCACGACCGAGCAAGACGGTTCGCTTGGCATCGAGGTTGGCGGTTTCTCGGTCGATCTTCGCGACCAACTGCTCCGTGGTTGCGGCGATCTCACTCGCTTCCTTCTCACCTTCGGCCAAGACGTTCGCTTTCAGTCGGTCGGTATCGACCCTGACTCGCTCGGCTTCCAGTTCCACCATCTGCTCTGCTTCTCGCAGGTTTGCTTCGATGCGTGCGGTCTTGGTCTCTTGATCCCGTGTCAGTTTCAATTCTTCGGAGACGTAACCCCGTTGAATCGGTTCTCGGACTTCCTGTGGGATGTAGATATGACGAACCAAACCATATTGGAGCGTTACGTTTTTGTCCGCCAAGGTATCTCGGAATTCGGTGCTCACCGAGGTTTGAAATTCCTCGCGGGTTTCCCCGACAAGTAATTCGACGGCACCCATCTTCGATCCGTTGTTTCGGCAGATGCTCTCGCTTTGCGGTTCGATGACTTTTTCTTCTACCGCATCAATGTTGCCAAAGGTACGGACGATTTGGGCCGCGTCGCGCGGCATCACCCCCCAAATCGCAGAGAAGTCGAGTTGGATATCGAACCCGTCATTGCTGGGGAAATTGATCCCCGTTTCGGCTACCGCTAACGGTTCACCTTGAGCATCGTATTTGACTTTGCCGTCGGGTTCCATTTGTTGCTCGACTTGGATGCTCGTTTCACGAAAGCCCACGTTGATGATGTCAATTTGCTGTTCGCGTGGATTGATCGGATACAAACCTGGCTGCATGACCTTGTCCTGAATCCCCGCTGAGAGGCCTAACATTGGATTCGACGCCTGCATGGTCACGACACCGACGTAACCTGTTGGAATCTCGACCCAGCCGCTTGTCTTTTCTTGACCACTGGATTTTGTTGTTTCTCGTTTGACGATATTGAATTCGTAGGCATAGGGGTTGGCTCGATAACGACCAGGCCCAAAGACTTTCCGTAGGATGCCCTGATGTTGAACGCGTGAATCCCCTTGCAAGTCACCATCGACCAAGAACTCGCCGGGCGGCAAGGGCATTCCCATCTTGCTTGTCACGACGCCGATTTCACCAGGCATGATGACATTGTCAGGCACGATGGTTCGTTCCCAATAGATCGGGTTGAAGAAATGGCGACCGGGGCCGCGCATTTGATCTTGGACGCCGACTTCATTGTCACGCGCAAGTCGGCCCGGTTCGGGTTCTTTTGCGGATCCAATCATCGGACCTTTGTACCGCAGCAACAAGCTGTGCCCGTCTGGGACATAGATGCGGCACAAGAACCATTGGAAACAGAAAAACAGGGCAACTAGCACCCAAAGGGAGGAAAAGGCTAGCCCAATCGCTGATTTGTTTCGTCGTAAGCTCATTCTTTTTCTCCGGATTCAGTCGTGTTGGGATCCGTGGGGAGGATGACGGACATCTCGGCAGCGGGTGTTTCGGTAGCGGGCGTTTCTGTTTCGTCAGATTTGTCGGCCGTCGGCGACAACATGGGACTGATCCCGCTGAACTCATTGAAAATGTTCATCAACGGGCTATCCGATGTGTTGACCATCATTGCCCGGAAGCTGGGGGCGAGTTTCTTCAGCATCACCCAGCGAGCGAATTCGTCGCCACTGCCGCCGTAGGCTTCTACTGATTTTTGCCACCCCGCTGCGACCGCTTGGTTTTCAAACCGAATCACTTCGGCATCGGCCGTCCCTTTGGCCGTGATCGCTTCGGCCTGATCTTCGGCTGCCATGAGTTCTACCTCCGCAACCTTCTTGCGTTGATTTGCCCCGATCACCGCGACTTCTTGTTGTCGCTTCGCTTCGGTCGTGACCGTAATCACCTCTTGGTCGACTTCGACAAGAGCTTGCTTCTGTTTGACCAATTCTTGTTCGATTCGGAGTTGCTTTTCACTATCTTGTTGCAGAATCTCTTTTTCATACCGTTCCGCCATTTGCAACGCAATTTGTCGCTCTCGCACGGGTAGGGCAATCTGTTGAGGAGGTGAGATCCGCGTGATCAATGCTTGCACGATTTCAATGCCTTGTGTCTTGCAGGTGGCCTCGAGAGTCTGTTGGAAATCCTCCTGAAACTTCAATCGTTTCTCACCCAAGATAAAGTCGCGTCCCGAGTGATCACTCCCTCGCAACCGGCAGAACGAACGGGCATTGGGTAGGATGATTTTCTGAATGATCTCCTCTTCGACTCGAGCATCGCTACCGGTGTCGTTCACGGAATCGTTGTAAGTGACGAAGACTTCCGCGGCCCGTTCGGGATCGACTCGGAACTCGATTCGTCCGTCGAGCTTGACCCAAAAACCGTCGCGGCTGGGGAAGCCCATTTCGCCGCCGGTGCCGAGATTGAATCGTTGGCTGCGACAATCGACCAGCGAGATCCGTTCGACATAGGGGTTGATGTAATAGACGCCCGGATCGTGTGTTTGCTTTTGCACGCCACGCTTGCCGGTTTCAACAATCAGTTGATTGGGGTCAGCCGCGGGGGGACTGCTCAGTAGCGTCACGACTCCCTTAAAACCTGCGGGAACGATGACCGGTTCGTGCAGTTCGACCAACTCAATGAAGTTGTCGCGATTGGGTTTGGGTTTGGTGCCCGCTTCATACACGATCGCATTGATCGCATGCCGGCCAGGACGTAGGACTTCGGCTGCGATGCCTTTCTGCGTGGCGTTCTCGGCAATCAGATTTCCATATCCGAGATCATCGCCATACAAGCGAACCCGAACGCCGAGTCGGTTTTCGGGGACCTCGACCTGAGGCACGATGTCCCACGACCAGCTCCAGGGGTTGTAGAAGTAGCGTCCTTCGGTCAGTACTTTTTCTTGGATCCCCTTGTAGTTGCCAAATTCGGCAACCGAAACGATTTCCATCCCGTTGGTCAATTCCTGCCCGGTTTTTTTTGTCAAAACGGCGATGTGGCCGCTTGGAACTTCGATTCGGCAGTACAGAAATAACCAAAGAACCGAGCCGCAGATTGCAGCAAAACCAATGACCACCGCGGCGCTGATACCGCTCGCACGCATCATTCGGCGCAGTTTTTCGCGATCCTGTGACTCGCGATCGTTGAAATCGCCTGACATGATGAATACTCCCGATTCTTGGATAGGGGGATTGAGGACGTTACCCCGGTAGAGGCACTGAAGCTTAGCACCCAAGGGCGCGCCGGCGCCGAGAAATCCTGAGAATCGGGAGCAACCAGGATTCTGGCTCCCTTCTCCCCCGATTTTGAGGTCGTCCGGTTTTTAAGTTGTGACGAACACAGTGTTTCGGTATCCAACCATTGCTGGCAGGAGCTATTTTCACTTGTTATCGTGCAGTTGCCGGTAGAAACGGAGTCGAGCTCTGCAGAGGTGCAACTTGACAAGGGATATCCCGGTCGACGGTGCGCCAAGGGTGCTATCGGTTCCCGGCGGACGACCGACCGTCGGGGACTCTTTTCTCAGAGATCATTGGACACCGGAGCCATACCTCCAAAAAACCTTGAGTCTGGGTTCCGCGCGCTTCGGTCGGATGAGCCGGTTTTTTGACCGAGGAGTCCGAGAGCCACCGCACCCATGAACCGCACCTCCGTGCAACAGGCTTGCCCATGTTCGCAGCACCAGCGCGAACCGCAAGGCAACAATCATTCGCAGCGGTATGTCGAAAGTCCAGAGCGAAATCTCGTCACCTACGCCACAGATGTATTAGACGCCACCCGAGATGCGCGGTGCAACGAGCCCAAAGGGCGAGGTAAATCTTGTAAGTCTCTTTCAATCAATAACTTAAAAACCGGATGACCTCATTTTTGGGGGAGAAGGGCTGGGGGAAGAGGAGGTGTGCGCTGGAGTTTAGCCGTCAGGCGACTGCGGGTTGCGCTCGTGCGGCTAAAGCCTGAACTCCAACCTTTCTCCCCGCGAGCGCGCGGGGCGAGGGGAGCCAGAATCCATCAGCGCGACTTGTCTCGATACCAATGCCCTCGGAGTGGGTGACGCTAAACTGCACGACCACTGAATGCGGAACGCGACACCGCTTTAGGCATTGGCGAACAGCCGACCTCGACTGCGCGGCGTGTCGCTGGAAGTGACGGTCGCCGTGTCGCTGTGGACGAACCCCGGTGCGACAGGAGCTTGCTCGAGTTCACTGAGCGTCGCGGCGAACGAGTTCTTGGAATGCCCGTTGCACGCGGCAGTCAGTTTTTGGACTTCCGTGGGGTCCGTGATTTCCGAGAGCGGCTGAATTCCGCCGGCGGTTTGAGCCGTGATCAGGATCCGATTGCCACATCGCAGCAGTGTGACTTTGGTTCGCGAATCGATCGCCGTGCTGCCCAGGGTTTCAAAAACATCTTTCGACAAAGCCCCTTGCGACGCGCCGCCAACTCCAAATCGCCGTGTCAACCAGACAAACGCTGCAAACAAGCCAAGCACGACCGCCAAGGAAGAACAAACGGTAACCGTAGGTGTTGCCAAGCCGCTTTCCGCGGCATCGGTGGGTTTCGTGTCTTCGCTGGTCGCGATCGCTCGGTTGGATAGCGTTGGAAAGCCTCGAGTGACTGAGACGACTTGGGCTTCGCTCGTCGATTGCGGCGCCCCGTAAATGGAGGAGGCATCGGTCAACGATCTGCTGTTTTGTCCCATGGCTGTGGTCGCAACCGGCAGCAGCCCGATTCCAAGAGCGATGAGAACAGCGCCGATGGCTCGCTTACCCATTGACCAACTCCGTCACGCGAACGCAGAAGTTGTCGTTCATGACCAGCACCTCACCACGAGCGATCAGTTTTCCGTTGACAAAGATATCGACAGGATCACCGGCGAGTTTGTCGAGCGCGACGACCGATCCACCACGAAGTTGAAGTACTTCTTCCAGCTTCATCTGTGTGCGACCGAGTTCGATCCGGAGATCCAGTTCGACTTCGCCGAGCAAATCGATCGATTGTCGCTGGCCGTCGTTTTCTTCCGGTTCCAAGTTGCCCAGATTGAAAGGTTCAGGTTCGCTCGAGGACGAGGTACCTTTGCCGGCCGCTTTGTCAAGCGACCCCGAGGCTTCGGCAAGTAGTTTCTCGATATCGTCCATCCCAAGGTGTTCTTCTTGGTCCTTGGATTGCGGCGTCTCGAGTTTGGCATCCTGCGTCGCAGCTTCGTCGGCAGCAGACGCGTTGGTTTGATCTTGGTCGGGCACAGTTACACGTCCTTCCTTGGACAGCGTTGTTTCACGGATTTCGTTTCACGATGCTCTTGAATCCGTTGGTCGTTATTCTTGAATCAGTTGGTAGTCGTGGAACCCAACTCCGAGCAGGTAATCTCTGTCGAGCAAGTGGTTACATGTCGTCAAAATTCGCCTTTCAAGCAACCCCAATTGGTTTTCTTGCAGTTCCGTTAGGGCACTGGTTCGAATTTTCATCCGAATGGCGTGCCGGAGTCGACCTTGTTTTTCTTCAAATTCTAGTTCGACCGATTCCGCGTTCTTGCTGCGAATCAGCCCATACAGGCTGAGTTCGATTCGGTATTCTCGTTCCGTGTCGATGGGGCTGAAGGTTTCACCAAACTGCCCCAACGGGATTTCTTTGACTTCGTTTTCGTCCGATTCCTGTTTTTCAGCTTCCTGTTCCCCGTCTTGAACCGACTGGATCAAGTTGGCTTCGGCCAAGGCGCTGACTTCCTCTGCGCTGGGCACCATCAAGAAGAACATGGCGGTTTCAATCATCACGATCGTTGCCACGAAGGCGATCACCAAGCCACGGCCCACTCTCGGTCGGGCCGCCAACGCAGCATCGGCGATGCTGGATTCGGTTTTTTCTTTTTCATCTGCCATTATTCGGTCTCCGCAGTCAAGTCGGACGTGTCAATGGTTTGTGCCTTGCGTTCCTCTGCGGTGCCGTGCAAATCCTCAACCGTTTCGTCGAGCAGAAAGACTTCCACACGAGGGTTTCGGGCAATGGCGACGCTGCCGCCGGCGCGGTGCATCGGTTCGCTTTCACCGGCCGAAGAGAGTCGGAAGCGTGACGGTTCCAGTGCTTCGGTATTCACTAAGACTTCGCGTACTGCAATGGCACGGCGGAATCCCAACTGAATCGATTCGTCCGTTCCCGCCGTGCGAGCGGCGAATTCGGCCGAAGTGTGGCCACGGACTTCGATTTTTTGCGGTTTGCCACGCAACTGAGCCGCAACAATCTTAAGGGCCTCACGATTCTCGGCGCTCAATTGGTCGGATCCCAATTCAAACAGCACCACCGAACCGACCGCGGTCATTTGGCCAGGCCGAACAATTCGCACCAACGGATCTTCCCCCGAGGGTGCTTTGTCGGGGACGCCCCCTTTGGCTGTGTCCTTCTTCTTGGCACGACCGGTCGTCGACAACACGCTGAACGCTTGCGTTCGTGGTCGCGAATCCCCCGGGGTGAGCGCATCGATGGTTCGAGCGTATCCGAAACTCCGCTTCATGGAATCCACAAGCGCTTGATACTTTTCTTCATCTTTGATCTCGCTGAGCGAGACCAGCATGATGAAGAACGTTAACAGCAAACTCATCATGTCGCCAAAGGTCACGACCCATTCGGGGATGCCCATTTCTTCAGGTTCTTCGTCCATGGTCGTGCTTTACTCCGCTTCGCGTTGTTTAGGCGGCAAGAACGTTCGCAGTTTTTGATCGATCGCTCGAGGGCTTTCGCCTTGCTGAATGGCCATCACACCGCGAATCGCAATTTCCATGCTGACCATTTCGTTGCGGCTCAGCAGCCCGAGCTTTTCTGCAAACGGGCTGAAAAAGACGTTTGCGGCGATTGCACCGTACAGCGTGGTGATCAACGCGACTGCCATCCCCGCACCGATCCCCGACGGGTCGCTCATGTCCTGAAGCATCATGATCAACCCCATCAGTGTTCCGATCATTCCATAGGCCGGGGCGAAACGGCCGAGTTGGTCCATAATGCTTTTGCCTTCGCGGTGACGGACTGCGATTGCGTTGACCTCGGTGCGGAGCACTTCTTCGACCACTTCGGGAGTGCTTCCGTCGACCGCCATTTGGATGCCGGTGCGAACGAGAGGATTTTCGATATCCGCCACTTTGGACTCGAGGGCCAACAAGCCATCACGTCGCGCGGTTTCCGCAAGCTCAACGATCTGCTTGACCAAGCCCAAGCGGTCTTCGCCTTTGTTCAGAAAGACTTTGATCGCAATGACGGGAGACTTCAGGATGCTGGCGAGCGGAAAACAAATCAAGGCCGCAGCACCGGCACCACCGATGACCACCAACATCGAAGGGATGTCGATGAAGGCAGAAAACGGCGCATTGCCGAGCGCAATCGAACCGATAATCAGTCCGATGGCGAGAAGCAGGCCAATCAGGCTGGCGATATCCATGTTGTTTCTTGCCGTTAAGTGTTTGCTGTGTTATCGAGGCACGGGTCAGACTTGCTCGGTTGCCCATTGGCGATGCCAATCTCGGGGCGCAGTGCAACGGTCGGACTCGGCATGAAGTGTTTGTGCTGTTGATACTTGACTGCCAAATCAACAACTTCATCAAGCGTTTCGCGGACGACGATGCGTTCCCCGGAGGTCAATGTAATGAATGTGTCGGGACGCCGTTCGACGTACCGAATCAGTTCGGCGTTGAGCACAAATGGCTCGCCATCAAGTCGTGTCAACTTGATCATTGCTGCTTCCCAGGTTCAAGATCGCGGCGCAAGTGTGGAACTGCACCTTGCGCCTCATGTATCCACCGAACCCTAGGACACGGTGAGGCAGCAAGACGGATGTTGCAAAAAAGAAACATCCGGATAGGGCAAGCGTCGCGGCAGCGTGGTTTGACTAATCGGCAGAGCCGTCACAATCAAACGCGGCGGGGGCGATAGAGATCCAAATCGGCACGGCCGCCGAGATGGGCGAACAAGGCCGTGATTTGCCGACGCCCCCGATCGAGATCCTTGGCCAGATCATTCGTGACCGTTTCGCCGATGCGGAACAGGTACGGTGCCGGTAGGGGAAAATCGAGTTCGATCCCTGTCTCAGTGAGATCCGGCGCGGCACCGACGGCCAAAACGAGCGATTCGACATCCATCGACTCGACTGGAGCGTCCTTCGTGGTGATCGACAATCGGAAATCCGGGGGAACGTCTTCGTCGTCTTCTGCCGCTTCCGCAGAGGCCGGTTCGGGGGCGACCCGCGAAATTCGCGTCACTTGACTTTCGGTCCGCAATCGCCCGGCTAAGAGATCGCACTGCACGAGCCCCATGAGCCCCCGGTCGATCCAATCTCGATAGCTGATCGGCAGCTCCAGTGGGATCGTCTCAGACGATTGAGCTTGCAGCGCGGCGACCGCCAGTGACGACAGGCATTGGTGTGGCATCATCGGGAAGGGATCGTCGACGAGTTTGGCCATCGAGTGACCGACTTCCTTCGCTTCCATCAGCGTGACGTTGTAACCGAGAAAGCGGCCGTAAAGCGCCGCTTCGATGCCCAGCGGTCCGGCACCCACGACCGCAATGCTGCCAGGGGGGTCGAGGGTGAAGTCGTCGAAATTCATCTTGGATTGCTTTGGTTCGATTTACGAGGAAGTTGATTGTTGATTGCCAACTTGAAACGGTCCTAAGTCCACCGCAGGGACTTTTCCGGTGATCAAATCGGCCATGCAAACGGCGGTCCCGGGGGACAAATGGATACCGCTGCGATAATGGCCCGCAGCCAAATAGAGGTTAGGCGTATTGGGGATGCGGCCGATCATCGGAAAGCCATCGAACGTGAGCGGTCGAAGTCCAGCGGACGACCCAACCGTTTGGGCATGATCCAGTTTTGGCACAAGTTCAACGGCAAAGTCGCGTAGAGCGTCAATCATGACGTCGGTGGTTCGGCAATCAAATCCGGTTTCTTCTTCGCAAGACCCGATGATCGTATGACCGTCGTCGCGACAAAGGACGTATCGATTACCGACGTTGATGACGGATTGGACAAGGGGACGCGGAGTCTTGAGCACCAAAATCTGACCACGAACGGGGATCACACTACGGCTGAGTTGATAAGATTCGAGGAGGGTCCCAGCCCAAGATCCACCACATACGACCACAGCATCGGATCCAACCACGTGGTGCTCCGAAAGGCAGACCGACGCTGACGCAGGGTCGGACTGGATCTCGGAAACAGGGGCATTCTCCGTGATTTTGACGCCGGCACGCAAACAAGCCGCGTGCAAGGCGCGGAGGTACTCGGGAGGCCGAACTTGATACTCGTCGGGAACCCACCAAGCTGCGACGCCTTCTTTCTGAGCCACGAGGAGGCTGATTTCCGGTTCCCCGCTGCGCAGTCGGTCAATTGAAATCTGTTCGCATTCGATTTCTTGTTCATTCCAATACGCAACCATGCCCTCCATGACGGCTCGTTCGCCTCGCGAAACACCGAGGTAATGTCCACCGCATCGCCGCAGTCCCATGTCGATGCCGGTTTGCTCGAGCAATCGGTTCGACCATTCAGGAAACAACGAGTGGCTGAGTCCTCGCAGCTGATCGATGGGATCGCTCGCCCGAGCAAGATTGGCGGGCGGCAGAATGCCGGCGGCGACACGAGACGTTGAATCGCCAATCCGGTGGCGCTCGAAAAGATGGACTTCGACGCCGCGTTGGGACAATTCCCAGGCCAAGCTTAACCCGATCACGCCGCCACCGACGATGGTTACCGAGGTTCGCATCACGGATGGGTTTCCCTTGTTTCGCTTTCGCCGACTCCGAGGATCGCGTTGACGTGGTCGCAAAGTTCCGCGAGTAACGGCGAGCTATGACGAGAAGCCTCGAGGTGCGCACAAAACCGGCCCAGGTCCTCCGTTGTGTCGATATCGGCTTTTAGCGGTAGCACCGCCAAGGACAGCTCAGCGGCGGAGACGCGTTGTTTGGTGGTGGTGAAAACATCGCGTGTGCCCCAGGGGATTTCAGAGAACAAGGCTGCATAGGCGTCTTTCCATGGCGATCGAATTCCAATCAGATAGTAGCCTCCATCGATCGCGGGCCCCACGACGATGTCGTTGTCGAGAAGCTTTTCCGCAGCATCCGCGATTTCACGGTCGGTGAGCAGCGGGCAATCGGTTCCCGTCAGCACGACGCGGACTGGACCTCGGTGTTCATTTAGATAGGTCTGGAATAACCGGGCCATTCGGTCGCCAAGATCTCCACCCCCTTGGCCGGTTAGCTGCCAATCGAGGTTGTCGAGGTCGCCCTCAAATCGGGCCAGGTAAGAGTCCGGCGTCAGCGCGATGACCCGCTGATCACCGGCGCTGGCAAGCTGATCCGACAAATGCCGGGTGAACAACTCGTGTAGCTCGGCGGCACGTTCCATGCCGATCTCGCAACCCAATCGCGTCTTCACTCGGCCTGGTGTCGGGTACTTTGTCATCATGACGAGCGTGGTGTTCGGCCACTGCGCATCGTCCGTTGACGGCGGCGTTTGGGTGAATTCCCTCAACGGCTCAGCGTTTTGCATGTCTCTCAAGAATCGTTTACAACCAGGGGATTGTGTGTGGATCGTTTCAATCGGCATCGACTTTGTTTGAAGTCGATTGTTTCGTGAGACAAAAAAATAGCGTATTGTAAGTTTTTGGCTACGATAAGGTTACGCACGGGTCCCATAAATTGTTATCATTTTCGCTTCTCACGGTACCCAATTAAGAGGCAAAACGTCGGCGAATCATGCCTAGGATTTCCTCGGAACGATTTCTCGAGATGGTCGAGAAAAGCGGCCTTATCAAGCAA
The DNA here is from genome assembly GCF_007860135.1 of Novipirellula artificiosorum. Taxonomy (NCBI): domain Bacteria; kingdom Pseudomonadati; phylum Planctomycetota; class Planctomycetia; order Pirellulales; family Pirellulaceae; genus Novipirellula; species Novipirellula artificiosorum. The sequence continues at coordinate 28,241 of NZ_SJPV01000016.1, read as the reverse complement.
GCCAAGCTGGATCGCTTGGTAGAGAAGGTCCGCGCCAAGTTGGATGGAGGGTTGCCAGAGGACGCCAATCGCTTAGCTAGCGTCTTTAAGAAGCAAGGCTTGTTGACCCAATGGCACGTCGAAAAGCTGCTTGCCGGCAAGTACAAGGGATTTTTTCTTGGCAAATACAAGCTGCTCGGCCACATCGGTACCGGCGGGATGAGCAGTGTTTATCTCGGTGAGCATGTGGGGCTGCACGACAAGCGAGCGTTGAAGGTGCTGCCGAAAAAGCGAGTCAACGATTCAACCTATTTGGCGAGATTCCGTCTTGAGGCGCAAGCGATTGCTTCGCTGAACCACCCTAACATTGTCACCGCGTATGACATCGATAATGAAGGAGACGTCCACTTCATCGTGATGGAATACGTGGACGGATTGGATTTGCTGCAGTTGGTCAAACGGGACGGACCGCTCGATTTTTCGACCGCTGCGGATCTGATTGGCCAAGCGGCTCGCGGATTGGAACATGCTCATTCGCGAAACGTGATTCATCGCGATGTCAAGCCAGCCAATTTGTTGCTTGATCAAGACAACCGAGTGCGATTATTGGACATGGGGTTGGCGTTGGTGTTGGCGGAAGAGGAATCCTTGACGGTTGCCAACAACGAGAACGTGCTGGGAACTGCGGACTATTTGGCACCCGAACAAGCGCTCAACAGTCACACCGTGGACCATCGAGCCGATATTTACGGCCTGGGTTGCACATTCTATTTTCTATTGACCGGACGGCCTCCGTTTAACGACGGCACACTGGCCCAACGAATCGCGAAGCACCAATCGGAGATGCCGAAGCCGATTCGCGAATTGCGGGGGGATTGCCCGGGTGAGTTGGAGGGGATTTGTGTCAAGATGATCCAAAAGGATCCGGCCTACCGATATCAGAAAGCGTCGGAAGTGGCCGAGGTGTTAGAGAGGTTTGTTGCCCGCGTGCCGCGCGGTGCTCGTGTCGTGGCGGGACTCGGAGATGCGCCTCACTTTGACGATGGCGACACCTCCTCGTCGATCGGGTTTGATGACAGCTCGTCGCGGACGGGCCAATCGGACACCGTCTCCAATCAAGGCGCCGATACGATTGCGAACAGTCGCTCGGCGCTGCTTCGCGGTGATGGGCTCAGCAGCAGCGACAGTGGCCGGATGGTCAACGTTCGCCCCCGACCCGATTTGATCGACGGCAGTTTCATCGACCTGCAAGCGGAATCGGGATACCGTCCCAACGGTACGGTGGCGGGCCGGCAAATCTCACTGTCGTCTCCGGGGTCGTCGAAGTCGGGAAAACTCGGTGCAGCGCCGGCCAGCCGTTCGGGGGTTTACCCTGGGGATGATTCCGATATCTACGGGGCGACCGGGGGCGACAGCAGCGGTAGTGGGCGCCGGTTTGGTAGCGGGTCGTCTCGACAAAAGCAGCCAAAAGGATACGATCCAATGCTACTCGGTGCGTTGGGGCTGGCACTGTTTGTTGTCGCGATCGCGATCGGGTTTTACTTGGCGCGAATCACTTCGGGTTGATTCTTGGTCCCCTTCCCTGCGGAAACGAGTTCCGAACCTTGACCGTTATTCTTGACCGGCCCTATCAATTTATCCCGCCCTGCCGCAACGATCTTTGGCCAGGATTCATTCAGCGGTTCCGTCTGTTTGATTACTACCTTCGAAAAAAAGAAGGCGTGGTTTCGTTCGATTGTCGCAACCTGGAAGTGCTCCGCGAGTCGCTCGATGCTGGCGACGGAATCTTGCTTGCCCCCAACCACTGCCGGTACGCCGACCCGCTGGTGATGGGATGGCCCGCGCGGATGACGAAGCGGCATGTTTACGCGATGGCATCTTGGCATTTGTTCAACAAGCATTGGTTCGACTCGTTCGCCATCCAACGGATGGGCGGATTCAGCGTGTTTCGCGAGGGCCCCGATCGCCAGGCGCTTGAAACGGCGATCGACATCTTGGTCGAGGCCCATCGGCCCCTGATTCTGTTTCCCGAAGGCACGACCAATCGGACCAATGATGTGTTAAAGCCACTTCTCGATGGCGTCACCTTTATCGCTCGCACCGCGGCTCGGCGGCGAGCCAAACGGGTCGGTGGCAAGGTGGTCATCCACCCGGTCGCGATCAAATACCTCTGTACGATGCCGATCGACGATTGGGCCCATCACCAACTCCAGCGGATCGAGCAGCATCTTGGCTGGCAAAAACCGGTTGCTCTTCCCCTGCTTGAGCGGACATTGCGCGTCGCCGAGGCGTTGTTGGGGCTTCGCGAGGTGGAGTATCGGGGACGCTGTGGGGAAGGGACACTTCCGCAGCGCCGCGATGCGTTGATCGAGCACGTGCTTTGTCAAGCGGAGCAACGACTTCAGACGGGGGTTGCCGCTGCGTCGTCGAGCAATTTTGCCGATCAGGTTCGCGCCCGCGTCCGCGCGATCCGAAGCGAGGTTCATTCACGGTGGTTCTCGAATCATCCTGACGAACCGGAAAAGCGTCTGTTGCGAGGGGATGTGGCTGCGGCCGACATGGCACAAGACCTGTTGTCCTATCCCGACGGCTACTTGAATCGCGATTCGGCGACGGATACCCGTGTCGTTGAAACGATTCAACGCATGCAAGAAACGCTGTTTGGCAAAGCGGATGTCGGTATCCCGCTTCACTCGGTCGTCGAACTGAGTGATGCGATTGAGGTGCCGGCTGAAAAAGCGCCCCGTGGTATTGAGGATCCGCTGATTACCGGTATTCGAGATTCGTTGAACGAGATGCTCGGCCGATTGTCGCAAGAAGCACGTCCGATTGGGTAACGATCGCGGTTTCGACGATTTCGCGGGTGACACCGTCTTCCCCGATAACGCTAAGATGGATCGCTGACAGAGCACGAGGTCAAACCTGCTGAGGGAAAACGATGATCATTGGTGTGCCCAAGGAAGTGAAGACGGACGAGTATCGCATCGCGATGCTCCCGGTCGGTGTCGAAGAACTCGTTTCGCGCGGCCATCGAGTTTTGGTCGAGGCGGGGGGAGGACTCGGAAGTGGGTTATCGGATCACGATTACTTGCAAGCGGGTGCAGAATTGGTCGCGTCAGCCGATGACGTGTTTGTGGCTGCTGACTTGATCATGAAAGTGAAGGAGCCACAGCCATCGGAATGGGGCAAGATTCGACCGGGCCAGTTGCTGTTCACCTACTTCCATTTTGCTGCCAGTCAAGCCTTGACCGAAGCGATGGTTCAAAGTGGTGCGACCTGCATCGCCTATGAAACCTTGCGAGATGACAACGGCCGCTTGCCATTGTTGACACCGATGAGTGAAGTGGCGGGAAGGATGAGTATTCAGCAAGGAGCCAAGTATTTGGAAAAGCCGCAAATGGGCCGCGGCATTCTGCTCGGTGGTGTGCCCGGTGTTGCGCCGGCGCACATCACGATTCTTGGGGGAGGAGTCGTCGGCGCGAATGCTGCAAAGATCGCGGCTGGCTTTCAGGCGGATGTCAACATTCTTGACACGAATCTGGATCGACTGCGTTATCTCGACGATGTCATGCCCCCGAACGTCAACTGTTTGTACAGCGACAGGTACAACATCTTGGAACAACTTCGCCGCGCGGATTTGGTGATCGGTTCGGTTCTGATTCCCGGCGCGAAGGCACCTCAATTGGTCCGTGCGGAAGACCTTCGTTTGATGAAGCCCGGCAGCGTCGTGATCGATGTTGCTGTGGACCAAGGCGGTTGTATTGAAACGAGTCACCCTACGACCCACAGCAGCCCGACGTTCATTGTCGACGAAATTGTGCATTACTGTGTCGCCAACATGCCCGGTGCGGTGGGCCGCACGAGCACGTTTGCTTTGTGCAATGCAACGTTGCCGTGGGTGATTACGCTTGCCGAGCAAGGGGTCGAAAAAGCCATGACGACCTCGGCCCCGCTGCGAGCTGCGTTGAACATCCAAGCGGGACGAGTCGTCAACAAAGCCGTTGCGGCTGCGTTTGGGCTCTGAACCTGTTTGCTTGAACCCCCGTTCCTAAAAAACCACGCCAAGGACCGCCGCCAGCACGACAGCGAATCCAGCGATGAATTTGCCAAGCGTACCAAAGGTTCGCCCCCAAAAGGCCGCTTGTCCGATCGCCCAGCTCTCTTTCCATGATCGCCCGTCCGTCCATTCCCCGTAGATCGCTCCGCTGGTCGCACCGAGGCCTGCGAACAGAATGGCTGCCAAAACCGATCCGACGACGGGGACGGGCAACCCCACCATGGCGCCAGTCAAGGCACCGATCATCGAGCCGATCACGGCAAAGATCGTCGATCGTCGGCTGGCCCCCGCCCGTCTCGCTCCGAACGCGCTGGCAACGAACTCAATGACCTCACCGAGCAACGCAAACACGAACGCAACGACCAGCGTCGTGATGCCGATCGACAAGCGGCCTTCCGAGGGACCGAGCCAAACGTAGAGTGCCATCGCCGCGACAGAAATCCAATTTCCAGGCAGCGTAACCAGGTTGGCTCCCCATGCGATGAAACAAACGAGGACCAACACCACCGCGGAGAGCACCGACCCGGTTGGACCGACCCAGCGGCTCCAGCCCTCCGTAGATTGCTGCATTTGCAGCGTGATCAGGAAGATTGTTGAAAGATTCATAAGATTTACAAAATCGACGAGTGAGCATGATTCGACGTGTCCGTAGCCAAATGAGGCGATTCTATGCCAAAAAGGTCGCGAACCCCATCGTTCGGTGCCGGTGTCGCAACAAGCGTCGTTGTCCGTTGCATATAGTTGTGTGTTGGATGGTTCACTAAAATAGCAACGATGACCTCGGGGCATCGAATGAACTCGTGTTCCCAAAGATTCACCTCAAGCAGGTTCCCTCGCAGCAGAGACGACGGAAGGAACGATCTTGGAAATGTCGCAGAGTGTATTAGACACGAATGTTTTGGTCCTGAATCGCTTCTATATGGCGATTCGGGTGATCAACGTACGACGCACCTTCACGCTGCTGTATCGCGAGTGTGCTGAAGTGATCAGCCACGAAGACGATCAATACATCAGCTACGACTTCGAGTCGTGGTGCGAGTTGAGCCAGTTGACGTCGCTCGAAAAGCAACCCGGCGAGGATTACATTCGTGCGGTGGGTTTCGAATTGCGAGTCCCGCGAATTGTCCGCTTGATACGGTTCGATCGGATGCCAACGCAAACGGTTCGATTCAACCGCAAGAACCTGTTTGCTCGTGATGAGCACACCTGTCAATATTGCGGCCGTAGCGAACCTGCGAACAAGCTAAGCTTGGATCACGTGATTCCTCGCTCGCACGGCGGACCGACAACGTGGGAGAACATCGTCTGTTGCTGTTTGCGCTGCAATAGCCGCAAAGGGGGGCGAACGCCCCAGCAGGCGCGGATGCAATTGTTGACCCGGCCGACCAAGCCGCGGTTAAACCCGATGCTAGCTCAATCGATGGAAGACCCTCGCTACGAATGCTGGAAAACGTTTCTGCCCGCAGCGGGATAGTCAGGTGTCAGGTGTCTGATATCAATCGTCGCAGAGCGGTTCTTTCTTTTCGGTGATCACGTCACACTCGTCCGACTCTGACTTTTCGGCATTGAGTTCGACATAGCTTTTCCATTCTTCCGGAACGTTGTCCTCATGGAAGATTGCCTCGACGGGGCACTCCGGCACGCATGCTTCGCAATCGATGCATTCTTCCGGGTGAATGTACAGCATTTGGTCGCCTTCGTAGAAACACTCTACTGGGCAAACGACTACGCAGTCGGTGTATTTGCATCCCGAGCATGGCTCGCAAACAACATGCGTCATGACTTAATGACCTTTCTTTGAAGCAATTCGATTATGCAGCGGGGACGCAGAAAAATAGCGAATCCCACTACGTTCGGTTTATCGGTCGGACACCCCGGCCTCTGCACTTTAAACGTCCCCATTGTGCCCAGTTTGTAGTTCGCTGGCGAGCGGGCATTTTGATTTTCACGTGAATCGTTCATGCTGAGGGCTGTGCGGGTCAGACGGCGACACCCGCGGAACTGATTTTGCAGCAAAACAACACTTTTCCTCTAGGAAACCGCGTGTCTCTCTCTGACAACCCCATCCCACTGCGGCTGAAACCATCGCGACACTTCCCCTTCTTGGCTCGCCATCCATGGGTACACGCCCATGCCTTGGCCGAAACGGGGGACAGCCTTGATTGCGGGCAAGTGGTTGATCTGCTTGATTTCGAGGGCAACTGGGTCGCGCGAGGGGTGATTAACCCCAACAGCAGGTTGCGGATCCGGTTGTATGTCTTCGATGCCAATCTTGCCATTGACGAGGCACTTTGGAAATCACGGATCGATGACGCGATTGCTCGCCGCCGGCTGGTGGGGCCAATCGATCGGGATGCCGCCGAGCGAGTGGTGTTTAGCGAATCGGATCTGTTGAGCGGTTTGATCGTTGATCGCTATGCCGATTGTCTTGGGGTTCAGTTCACCGCCGGAGCGTTGACACGCTGGCAGCAGCCCATTCTCGAACACCTTCGTACGGCGTTTTCGGCTCGCGCCATTATGGTCCGTATGGATGACAAGACCGCAAAATATGAGGGGCTCGAAGCGCAAGAACAGTGGTTTGAAGGCGTCGCCATCGATGAACCCGTCCTTTATCGGCAAAATGAGCTGCAGTGGGCGGTTGATTTGCGCGGAGGCCAAAAAACGGGCGGATACTTGGATCAGAGGTTAAATCATCAGGCGTCGGCAGTGTACATGCGCGGCCGAAACGTATTGGATGTCTGTTGCTACAACGGCGGATTTGGGCTCGCAGCGCTTCGAGAGGGAGCCGCATCGGTGGTCGGAATTGATTCCAGCGCCCCGGCGCTCGATCAGGCACGGCAAACGCTCGTTCGCAACGGACTCGATGGAGAATCGTTCGGAGAAATATCGTTTCGGTTGGGTGACTGCTTCGATGAACTGAAGAAACTCGGCGAGCAGGCTGAGACCTTTGACGCGGTCATTTTGGATCCACCTCGGTTTGCGGGAAGCCGCCACCAGCTCGATACAGCGCTGCGGGCCTATCGCCGCCTCAATGCCATGGCGGTTGATTTATTGAGTCCCGGTGGCGTGTTGGTGACCTGCAGTTGTTCCGGTCGGGTCTCTCGATCTGAATTTTTGAACATGCTTCTGGATGTGGGCCGAAGGCGACGGCGTGATCTGATCGTTTTGGAGAACCGCGGACCAGCACCGGACCACCCGATCGCGATTTCTTGTCCTGAAAGCGATTATTTGAAGTGTGTGATTGCACAAGTTCAATAGTTTTGACGCGTTATGGATAATAGTGAGGTAGGTTTTTGCAACAGCGGCTTTTGTTCTCGGGCCGTGTTCCTACTGACGCGGGGTGCATCCGGAAGCTTACCCCGTCATTGATTTGCGTTTATACTGTTGCCGTCTTGGACGACGCACTTCACCGTACTTTTCCTCCTTCGGATTTCTCCATGTCGGGCGTGACCCTCAAAATTCTTCATGGTGCTGATCGCGGCAAGGTCTACGACGATCTTCAGCCCCCGTTGACGGTGGGTCGTGAGGAAGGCAACGACATTCAGCTCAATGATGAGCGCGTCAGTCGCTGCCATTTTAAGGTCCAACGCGACAACGATCGTTTGGTCTTGACCGATTTGGATAGCACCAATGGAACGAAGGTCAACGGAACCGAATGCCAGTTGAAGATACTTCGCCACGGTGATTTGATCGCGGTGGGTCGTAGCTTGATCTTGGTGGGGTCCGAAGAACAGATCGCCGCTCGCTTGGCAGCGATGGGCAACGACAACCCGACACTCAGTCGCGAGACGTCTTCGTCGGACAGTTCGATTGCGGTCGAATTGAACCAAGAGCCGAAGTCGCCCTACCCGGCGGACGTCATTCAAATCATGGAAGTTCCGTCGATTCCGGACGACTTATCGCCGGGTCAGAAAGCACAATTGTGCGAGATCCTTGATTACTTGCAGTCGCGATTGCACAAGTTGATCGAAGGAGCGAAAACCGACGAAGGGGCTGATGAGGTGCACTTGAAGTTCTCCTCTTGGCAACGCTTGCTGGATGCTCAAGCCACCTTGTCGACCATGACCCGAAAAGTCGCCGACCCCGACTGGCCGGATTGATCGTGGAAATCCCTCTTTGATCGCTTTGCGTGGGAAAACGCGGTTGGCTTGGCGTCCTTGAATGGAACCCAACCTTTTCTAGGCGCGCGGATGGAAACTTTGATGCACTTTTTTAAGTCTCGAATGTTCAACGTGCGTGTAGATCTGTGTTGTCTGAATACTGGCGTGGCCGAGCATCTCTTGCACGTGCCTTAGGTCGGCTCCGCCCGCGAGCAGATGGGTGGCGAAGCTGTGACGCAGGCTGTGCGGACTGATCTTGGGATCGATTCCAACACGGCGAGCGTAGAACTTGACCAGTCGCCAAAGTTGAATGCGGTCGAGCGCCCGCCCGCTGCGAGACAAGAACAAGGGCTCGGGTGGGTGGGGACACTTTGCCGCCAACTTCCCGCGCACCTCTTCGGTATAGCGATCGATCGCCGCGATCGCTTGCGAGCCAATCGGTACCATGCGCTGTTTGCCACCTTTGCCTTCGCACTTTAAGTGCTTTTCCGATAGCGAAAGATCACGAACGCGAATGGAGCAAACTTCGGAGGCTCGGCAACCGGTTGCGTACAGCACTTCCAACATCGCCACGTCTCGTTGCCAATAGGCGTCGGTGCGGCGAGGGGCTTTCAAGAATGCATCGACTTGGCTTCGGGACAAGACGCCCGGCATCCGTTGCCACATCTTTTGCGTCGCGATCAGTTCTGCGGGGTTCGCATCGACAATCCCTTCGAGTTGCAGGTACTTAAAGAAGGTTCGCGTCGCCACGACGTTGCGCGCGATGGATGCGGGAGCAAGCCCAAACGATTGCAATTTGCCGATGTATGCCGACAAGTCGCCAATGGTCAGTTGATTGAGTTTGCGTTTGCCAACCCAACTGCAGAACCGTTTCATATCCCGACCGTAGGCGGCGATGGTGTTCGCGGCCAAGTGGCACTCGCTGCGGAGGTAGTCCAAGAAGTCGGCGCAGACCGATTCGGTCGCTTGGCAGGTTTTTGCCGGAGCCCCCGTTTGGGCCAGCATTTGCAGTTTGGTGGGTCGTTTTGCCATCGTGTGGCAGGGCCGGATGCGAATCAAGCTACCGCTCGAATCACGTTGGCCCGCTCCCGTTGGTCGCTAGGATCGTGTTGTGATCACACCAAAATGGGTGACAATTGCCATCGGCAAACCCCGTGTCTCTGCCTTGCGCCGGATGATTTGGCGTACCTCTTTTGCTTGTCTCCGTGAGCTTCACACGCCAGAAAAACCGTGGGCATACACGCAAAAAATGGAACGACTGGGGTTTTGATTTTCCCCAACCCTACTTGTGGTGTTGGCAGAGGGCACGATTTGCCCTTATCCTGCATCGTCCTTCGTGAACTCGGCGATCATGATTCCGAGATCCACACCGCGTTTTTCATGGTTTGGCGATTCAACCCTTCCCAGGATTCCAGAAAGTACGATTGAGATGAATGTTCTAGTAGTAGGTGGTGCTGGTTATATCGGGTCGCATGCGGTTCGATTGTTGATGGATGCCGGGCATACGGTGACGGTTTTTGATAATCTGTCGCGCGGCCACCGGGCTGCAGTCCCCGCAGGGATGTTGGTCGAAGGCGAGTTGTCGGATCATCCTAAAGTGGTCCAAACGTTGAAAGCGAAGAAAATCGACGCGGTGATGCACTTTGCGGCTTTCGCGCTCGTGAACGAGTCGGTCAATGATCCCGCATTGTACTACCGCAACAACATCATCGACGCGGTGGAATTGCTCGACGCCATGCGTGAAGCGGATGTCAAGAAGATTGTCTTCAGCAGCACCACGGCGACCTACGGCGAACCGGACAAGGTGCCGATTCCGGAAACCACTCCGCAGAATCCGATCAATCCGTATGGATTCACGAAGTTGGTCTTCGAGCACGCCTTGGCCGACTATGCTGCGGCGTATGGCATTGGCTACGCGGCGCTGCGTTACTTCAACGCCGCCGGTGCCCGTCCCGATGGGTCGATTGGGGAAGACCACGATCCGGAATCGCATTTGATTCCGATCGTGTTGCAGGTGGCACTTGGGCAACGCGAGTCGATCACGATTTTTGGTGACGATTATGCGACCGAAGACGGAACGTGTGTTCGCGACTATATCCACGTTGATGACCTCGGAGCCGCCCACTTGTTGGCGCTCGACAAAATCGAATTAGGCAAGGGCTTGTGTGTCAACCTAGGAACGGGACGAGGCACCAGTGTCCGGGAAATTATCGAAGCGTGCCGCGAGGTGACTGGGCATGCGATTCCTGAGGTGATGGGGCCGCGACGTGAGGGGGACCCCTCGGAGCTGATTGCCGATGCTCGGTTGGCCAAACAGTTGCTCGGTTGGCAACCTAAATACACCGACGTTAAATCGATTGTGGAAACCGCGTGGAAGTGGCATCAGTCGCACCCTCATGGATACGGCAGTTGACCATCGCTTGGATCTGCTGGCGAACGTGCTCCCCCAAACGCTCGCGATCTTCACAAAGAAACGCAACGTGATCGATCTCGGGATAAAAATGAGTGGAGACGCCAGGTGCGTCCGCGAGTTCAGGAAACATGTCAGCGAACTGTCCCGCGTGGTTGTAGTAGTCGCTGACGCCACCGGTGTAGACAAAATGGAGTTGAGTCCCTTGGTCGGCTAACGCCCGCAGCTGCGTTGCCGCAATGTCGCGGGAGGGAAACTCGCGAATGTCGGTTCCTGGGCCAAGCGACTTGGGGCACTCGGTTGTTTTTCGGAACGGACGGCTCAGGAAGCGGAGCCATATGGTTGGCCGAAGCAGACGACGCAGGTAGTGGTCTTTGATTCGGTGCCAAAAGTGCTTCGCGGTCGCATAACCGCAACCGTCCATCGCGACGACGCCAACAATTCGAGGATCCTGGTTGGCGGTATGGATTGCATCGTCGGCTCCACTGCACAGACCGAATAGGATGATCTTCGTAATGCCATGATTGCGTGAGAGCCAATCGATCGCTTGCCCCAGTTCATCGGCAGCTCGATCGATGGATCGACCAGCGGTTCCAATTCCAAAGCTCTCGCCAATCCCCGAAAGATCGAAGCGGAGTGAGGCGATGCCATCCGAAGCGAGCCCCCGAGCAAGGTCCACATGCAACCGAAACGGTCCCGCATGATGGAGCACTCCGGGCGTGACGAAGATCACGGCGGTGGTGGAATCGAGTGTTTTTTCCGGGCAGCACCAGATCCCAAGCAGGTGATCGTGGCGTCCCATCACAATGGCTTGTTCGGTCACTTCGAGGACTCCCGTTGCAGCAGCGAGGCGATTACACGGTAACTCTGAGGCGATGAGAAGGCACTTTCCGTGTATCGCTCGTCTTCCCAGTCAATGGTGTCTGCCACTCGGTGGACCGTCGGTTGTCGGTCGAGCCAATGCTGTTCCTCGATCGAAGCGAACGCCCCATCGGTCAAAACCAGGGGAAACGATCGATCAAGTTCCCGCAGCTCGAGTGCCGAGAGGCTTTGCCGTTTTTCCGTCGTCATCAGGTGCCCGTAGGATTGGTCGATTGCACTGGCTCGACGGACCTTGTTGAACCGAGTCAATCCACGCAGTTGTCGACGATGAAAGCGGTCAAACCTTCGCAACATCGACTTGCCGCAGTACACGGGGTCCCATAGTACGCACTGCTCGAACACGGGACGCGGTAGTGACGCCAGCGCCGTCGCGCCAAGACGAAGTCCGACCGCGAACACATGGCTTGCCTGAGTACGCCTGAGCAGGTAGCCATGGGCATCGATGATATTCTTTGTCATCCGATCGGCGGTGAACTCGCCGCAATCACCCTCTGAATTACCGCTGCCGGCGAAATCGAAACGGAGCACGTCGAAACCCAGCTGACTCAATTGCACGGCCAACTGCTGCAGGTTGCGGTAACTGCGAGCGTATTCATGCCCCATCGGGTGGCACAGTACCACCGCTTGGCCGCGTGCATCGTTTCTCGGGCGGTAGTGAACGAAGTAAAGTTGGTGCAGATCGCTCGGGAAGAACCCTGTTTCGACAAGCGGCAAGCGTTCACGCAGTCGACGTGTGTCGGATGCGATCGGGTGCGTTTCTGTCTGACCAAGCAAACGTCGCAAATGTCCCGCCAAGGTAGCGACCGTTGGATTCGCGAAAAAATCGCGTACGGGCAATTCAATCTTCATCTCGGTCGTCAACTTTGCGACCAAGCGGGTGACCAGCAGTGAGCTGCCACCGAGCAGAAAAAAGTCCTCATGAATGCCAATCTCCGGCACGTTCAACACGTCTTGCCAGAGGTCGACAAGTCGCCGTTCCAAGTCATCACGCGGCATTGTTGCATCGCCATCGTGAGCGACAACACATTGGTTGGGACTTGGAAGCGCCGCCCGGTCGATTTTGCCGTTGATGGTTTTGGGAAACGACTCGATGAAAATGTAGCGATTTGGAATCATGTAACGTGGCAAGGAATCGCGAAGGGATTCACGAAGTCCGCCTGCCGAGAGCGTCGCTTTGCCGCAAGCCACGTAAGCCATCAAGAACTTGTCGCCGTCGACTTCGTCATGGACAACCAAGGATCCTAGGACGTCATGCGCCCGGTCAATCACGGCTTCGATCTCACCGGGTTCGATGCGATAGGATCCGAGTTTGATTTGATGGTCAACGCGACCGGCAAAATCGAGGTTGCCGTCGGGTAACCAGCGAGCGAGGTCGCCGGTCAGGTAGATCCGTTGGATTTCGCCATCGATTGACGTTTCGACAAATGCGGATTCGGTCAGTTCGGGGCGATTCAAGTATCCTTTCGCCAATCCGGCACCCCCGATGACCAGTTGCCCGGTTGCATTTCCTTGAACCGGTCGCAATTGATCGTCGAGGATGTAGGCCGTGTAGTGTTTCAGTGGCTTGCCAATCGGCATCTGTGCCGCGTTAAATGCCTCGTCAGGAATATAGACCGTCGCGGTCACCGTGGTTTCGGTTGGACCGTATGCATTGCACCAAAGCACACTGTGGTCGCACACCGATTGCCAACGTCGGTAATGTTCGACGGACACCTTTTCACCGGTGGCAATCATCAATCGAATGCATTTCGGTACGCGATCACGAGTTGCAACCATCAGGTCAACCCAACTGTGCCAATAGGCCGTCGCCAAATGAACCGCGGTCACTTCAAATTGCTCAATGATCGCGGACAACTCGTTGGCGTGTTCGGCACGCGCTCGAGGTCGAATGACGATGCACCCACCGGTCAACAGCGGTGGGAAAATTTCTTCGATCGCAATGTCAAAGCACAATGTTGAAAACTGAAGCGTGCGATCCTTCTCGGTCAACTGGTAGCATTCGATGTCTGCGTCACAATAAGCCGCCAACGCCGAATGTGGGATCTGGACCCCCTTGGGTTTGCCTGTGGAGCCCGAGGTGTACATCACGTACGCCACGTCCTCGGGTTGCAGACGAGGAGGTTCGTTTACGAGGTTGGCGGTCGATTGATGCCGGATGCTTTTGTCACAATCCAACCAAGACACTGCGTGCTTGCGGAATTGCGGTTGGTAGTGCGAGTGCCCGATGATGAACTCAATCGATGCATCGGCAATCATGAAGCTGAGTCGGTCGCTTGGTAATTCAGGATCCAGCGGCACGAAGGCGGCGCCGGTTTGCATGACGCCCAACATCGCTGCAATCGCCTCGGCGGATCGATCGACACACAGCCCGACGTGATCGCCACGGCCAACTCCGGCATCCATCAACCGTTCGGCAAAAACGCGAGCCGATTGGTCCAATTCTTGGTACGTCCATTCCACGCCATCGCTGATGATCGCAACATGATCGGGCGTGCGAGATCGTTGTTGTGCCCACCACACGGGAAGACCGATTGGCTCGAGCGAATGTTCGGCGGGTTGAGATCGCGACATCGACTAGTTTGACCCCTGCAACGAAGACGCGCCGGTTGGCATGGCGAGATTCGGAAACACGACGGCGGTCGAGGCCGGTTTCTCGCTGACCGTCGGGATCGATGCCATCGTTTGACGAATCGACGAATCGAGAATCTTCAATCCTTGGTCCAACAACGCCATCGGTATGGTCAGTGCGGGCATGACCTTCAACACCTGGTCTTTGTTCCCCGAAGCTTCGATCAACAATCCGGCTTTGAATGCACGGCGAATGACTTCGCTCGCCAGATCTCCTCGTTTTACGTCGATGCCCCAGATCAATCCGCGCCCCCGGCATTCGAATCCTGCATCGCGGTGTCGATGGCAGATTTGCTCCATCCGCTGGCGGACTCGTTCACTTCGAACCGCGATCTCGGTTTCGAACTTCGGATCCGCCCAATGCCGCAGTACGGCTGTCGCCGCGACGAATGCGAGGTTATTGCCTCGGAAAGTTCCCGTATGTTCGCCGGGATTCCAGGTGTCCCTTTCAGGGCGAATCAAAAGCAGGGACATCGGTAACCCGCCGCCAATTGATTTTGACAAGCAAACCAAATCGGGCGTAATGCCAGCACGCTCGAAGCTAAAGAAGGTGCCAGTGCGTCCGTTGCCCACTTGGATGTCATCGATGATCAATCGAATATCGTGTTCTTCGCAGATCGATGCGATCCGGCGAAGCCAGGCGTCACTCGCCACGTTGATCCCACCTTCGCCTTGAACAGTTTCCAGGATCACCGCCGCTGGCATCGGTAACCCGCTGCTACGATCTTGCAGCATCTTGGCCAAGATCTCGGAAGTATCTTGATCGTCCAAATAGCCATCGAAAGGCAGGTGTGTCACATTGTTGTGTGACCCATAGGATTCGCTGTGGTAGTACTGGTTTGCGGTCAATGCCAGCGAGCCAAGGGAATGGCCGTGGTAGCCCCCCGTAAAAGCGATCACGTGTGATCGGCCCGTCTGTTTTCGAGCCAGTTTGATTGCGGCTTCAACGGCATTCGTTCCCGTCGGTCCGGTGAACTGGATACGATACTGCAACCCACGCGGCCGCAGGATCAGACGGTCAAACGTGTCGAGGAAGTCCACTTTGGCAACGGTGGCCGTATCGAGTGAGTGCTGC
Source organism: Novipirellula artificiosorum (assembly GCF_007860135.1). NCBI lineage: Bacteria > Pseudomonadati > Planctomycetota > Planctomycetia > Pirellulales > Pirellulaceae > Novipirellula > Novipirellula artificiosorum. The sequence goes on along the minus strand of NZ_SJPV01000016.1, from coordinate 13,110 downwards.
ACTCCATCTCGCTCGATGTAGTCAAGCAGGGCCGCCTTTGCTTTTCGAGGGTTGTGACCATAGTTGAGCGACCCGGCGCCGCAGAAGAAGTCGATGTAGGTTTTGCCCGCCGTGTCGGTCAATGTCGAACCGACGGCGGATTGGAAAACGGTTGGAAACAGTCTCGCATAACCGCGGACATTCGATTCAATACGTTCAATCGTCGTTTGCATTTCAGACCGGCTCCGCCAAGGCATTTTGATGAGGAGAGCTTTGTCGTTTCCGAACAAAACGTTCCTCACAACCTAGTTCGGTTGTCGGAGCGATCAAAACTCGTCGGCCGCGATAAGCCGAAAGCCAGCCATTCGCCGATCCATTGGGACGGATTAATCGGTTTCTGCCGTTTTGGATGCCGCTGGGGGAGCCACGCCGTGGGGCGTCCTTAAGCCAGCCACGCCGTGAGGCGTCCTTAAGCCAGCCACGCCATGAGGCTTCTTTAAGCCAGCAAGGCCTCGACCGGTTTCCCATCACCGCCGATCTTGAACGGGCGCCCGTTGGGGGCATAGCGTTCCTCGGTATACGGCAATCCGGCTGCTGCCGCGATCGTTTTGTTGAAGTCGGCCACCGACACGGAGTCGCTTTCGACCGACGTGCCCGTCGCATCCGAGGCCCCGTAGACTTGCCCGCCTCGGATTCCCGCGCCTGCCAACAGACTGCAAAAGGCGCCCGGATGGTGATCACGTCCTGCGTTTGCATTGATCTCGGGTTTGCGGCCGAATTCGGTTGTGAGCACCACCAGGGTTTCCGACAACAAGCCTTTGCGGTGAAGATCGCGAAGCAGACTGCTCAGCCCGGTGTCCAATTGAGACGCCTTCTGATCGAGGCTGTCGTACAGCTGTTGATGCATGTCCCAGCCGCCGAAGTTCACCTCAACAAAACGAGCGCCACCTTGAACCAATCGTCGAGCAAGCAAACATCCTTGGCCAAAAGAATGATTCCCGTAAGCGTCGCGGACCTGTTGCGGTTCTTCAGCGATGTCGAAGGCTTTCAAGTGCTCACTGCCCATCAACTGTTTCGCCTCGGAGTAGAGTTGATTGTAGGCTTCCACTGCGCGGTTGCTGCGATCTTTTAGAAAGGCCTGATCGAATTTGCTTGCCAGCGTCAATCGACGATGGAACAGTTGCTCCGGCAGGTATTGCGGCAGCTTGATGTCCTGTAGCCCCGCCGAGGCCTTGGCAATCGGAACGGGCGACAAGGAGGCTTCGAGGAACCCTGCGCCTGGGTGTCGGTTGCTGCTGCCAATCAGATAGTTTCCGGGAAGGTGAGGGTTCAACCGGCCCCGTTCGGACAACATCCAAGCTCCCATCGCGGGATGGCGGATGCTGTTGAGCGGCTTGTAAGCGGTCCGCATCAGGTAGCGACCCTGCTCGTGAGCCCCCGTTTCGGTACTCAGCGATCGGACGACGGCAATCGCACCGGCTAAGTAGGCGAGTTTTGGGAACCGGTTTCCGTACTGAATGCCTGGGACTCGTGTTGCGATTGGTTTTGTTTCACCTGCTTCGTCCACGCCCACTTTGGGATCAAACGTGTCCAAATGCGACATCGCGCCATCCATGAACAAGTAGATCACGTGCTTGGCTTTTCCCGCTGCTAATGCGGGCGTCGCCTCCGCCTCGGAGAAAAGGGATGGCGAGCTGGCGGTGCCGGCAAACGAAACGCCGAGCGTTTGCTTGGCGATCGACTTGATGAACTCGCGGCGTTGTTGAGGGCTGTATTCAGGTCGAGCCATTGGTGAACTTCCTATTGAATGAACAAGAACTCTCGGGTGTTCAGCAACGACCACACGATATTGCCGTAGGCGACATTGTCATTTTCGAGCTGAGACAATTCGCGAGCCGCGATGGCGCGATCGGCGCCGTTGGGGCGTCGCGTCAACAGGCTGAGGAAAATCGCGTCGATTCGCTCGGAAACCTTATCGATCGCCATGACATGATCGACGATTGCAGAGCCCTCTTCGAGCATCACGTGGGTGATGGGGCCGTTGAACATTGCCAAGATTTGCGGAACCGTGGCGTCCGAATCGGCACCATTGATCGATTCACGATCTCCTTGCCCAAACTGGCGAAGAAAATGGTCGGCCGACTGGGGAGACGGCAACTCGCTGGCTCGGCACAAGACGTTACCTTGGTAGGCATGTTTGCGAATCGTTCGTAGGTAGGCTGGGCGATAGTAGGTTTCGGCAAAACGTTCGGATCGAGACAGGACATCGCTGTAGCTTTCTTTGCCAAAATCAATGTTGACAAGCGGCGCAAGGTCTTCCGCAGTCGGTCGCTGAAAGGGCCACGGATTGGTCACTGCCAACGTGAGGATCGAATCCCAAACCTGCTCTGCGGTCATCCGTCGAATCACAGGCCCTGGAAAATAGTAGGGTTCGCCACTGTTGAAGTCATAGTCGCTGGCTGTTCGTTGATAGGTCTTGCTGTAGAGGATCGTTCGCAGCAGTTGTTTGAGGTCGAACCCATCCCATTGCAGTTCTTCGCATAAATAATCCATCAACGGTTCATTGATGCAAGGATGTTCATAGCTAAAGTCATCGACCGGTTCCACTAACCCCACACCCAGAAAACGTTTCCACAGACGGTTGACGATCGTTTTGCTGAATTGCGGGTTGTCGGGACTGGTGACCCATGCGGCGAACTGTTCACGCAAGGAGCTGTGTTGGGCCGACGTGGGGATTTCTCCCCAAAGCACAGCAGGTTCCACGACCGTTTTCGGTTTGGCATCGTAGTAGGCATAGTCATGCGGTAGCCGCAGTTTGGATTTGACTTCCGAAACGTTGTAGGTGTTTGCACGAGCCATTCGCTGAAACGCCCCCGAGACGCGGCCATCGGTGGCTTGTTCTTTGGCTTGTTCAATCAGTACCGTCGCTGGATTCTTCTTCTCAAATCCGGGCGATCCTTTTTGGATCCGCGTGCGCACGCCCGTGGTATACGCCGCGAGTTGATAAAACTGGTACTGCGACCACTCATCAAAGGGGTGATCATGACACTGAGCGCATCCGACTTGGGTGCCCAAGAAGACGCGTACGGTGTTATCGATGTAGGGCAGCGGCATCCCATCATCTCGCAATTGGAACCCCGTTGCCGGGTTCTCCCAAACCTTGCCGTCGGCAGTCAGCATCTCGTAAACCCACTTGTCATAGGGTTTGTTGGTCCGAATCGAGTCCTTGACGTAAGCGAGAAAGGGCTCGGCGATGATGTTGGGTTGGGGGCGATCGACCAATCGCAACGTGTCGGCCCAGAAATTGAACTGGTTGCTGACATAATCGGGTGAGCCAAGCAAATCGTCGATCAGGTTTTCACGTCGATTGGGTTCGCTACTCGACAGGAAGGCTTCGCTTTCCGTCAACGTGGGGATGCGACCGGCAACGTCCAAGAAAACGCGACGTAGAAAGACCTCGTCGCTCGCGATTTCGTTCGGAAACTGCTTGTTCGACAACAGCGGACCGCGAACCAATTGGTCGATTCGTAGAGCGCCCGAGACTGCGGCGCTACGGCGAGATGCGATGACGGGCGTGACTTGCATCGCGACGGTTGACGAACTCCGGACACTCTGAGGCAATCGGATTTTGGGACGCGCTGGCGGCTTCTGCGTCGCTTGTTTCTTGGCCGGAGCCCGTTGCTGCTGGGCAAGGGAGACCTTGGGAGCCAAGGCGACGGTGAGGGCAAACAGCAAGACCGAGGCAACGATCCCAATGCGAAGCAGGCAGGGACGCAACTTCGCTGCATTACCATTTTGAATGCATTTCATGACAGCTAGGACGAAAAGTCGAGTGCGAAAAGACAAGGCCGAACGGATTTTCGAAGAGACCTCCCATTATAGCCCCCCGCGAAGCCATGTGGCGAATCAACCCACTTTGCCTTCAAAAACGGGGCGGTGATCTAAGAAACGGGGTAACGGGGGGGACGCCGCTTTCTGAGATTTCCTCCCTTTTTTGATCTCCTCCTTCTCTGCCGGGGGCGTCCGGGGGTTCAGGCCTGCGGGTCAAACATGGTAAATTCCTGATTCTCCGATAGGACACGCGTCCCCAAAACCACTTCCACGTTGAAATACAGATAACTGATGTCAGTCGACCAATATGCAAACTGCCCCTGCGGCAGTGGAAAGAAAATCAAGTTCTGCAAGTGCAAGGATTCTGTCAGCGAGCTTGACCGCGTGCTGAAAATGGTCGACGGTGGACAAATCGTCCCCGCTCTGGACCGGCTGGCCACGATTTTGCAAGAGCATCCCGACGCTGCTTGGGCGTTAGCGATTCGTGGTCGCTTGTTGCTGGATTTGCGAGAATATGGATCGTTGGCTGAAAATGCCGACCGGTTCATCCGGCTCCAACCAAGCAATCCACTTGCGTTGACCCAACGCGCTGCGGCTCAAGTCTTTAGCGGCGATGTCGATGCGGCCACCGGATCGATGCTCGAGGCGCTCACCGAGAGTGGGCGTGAGGTGGATTCGTTCGTCTTGGACGTCTCTTCTGCGGTCGCATTTTTCTTGGCGCAAAAAGGCGTCTACCTGACCGCCCGCGTCTACGCCAGTTTGTCGATGATGGCAACCGGATACGAAGGCAGCCAAATGTCAGCATCGCTGTTGCGAGAACTGAATGGTTCGGCAACGCTCAATCAACTTCTCAAATCGGTCCCCAAGGCGATTGCGCGACCCAGTGATGCGGAATGGGGCGAACGTTATGACGAGGCGGCGACCCTGCTGCGCAGCAACAAGGTGCTGTTGGCGGAATCGAAGTTTGAATCACTTAAACGGACCTGCGCCCAGGAACCAGCGATCTTATCAGGATTGTTGACCTGTGCGATTTGGCGAGGTGACATCGCGGCACAAAGCAATTACTGCAAAAAATTGTCAGCCTGCGAGTCGATCGACTTCGAAGATCGTGTGCAATACCGTGCGTTGTCCTGCTTGGTGAATCCCGAGGATCGCGACATGACGACGGAAACGTGCCGTGTCACGGTCGATATCGAGAAGGCGGATGAGGTCGAAATCGCCATGACGGCGGATGCACGCTTTGTCGCGTTGCCCGCCGAAATGATGTCGCAAATGCGAGAGAGCGAAGACGATGTTCCCCCGCGTAGTGGCTTCCAGATTCTTGATCGCGATCGTCCCGAGTCCCTCGACGGGTTGCCGCCGATTGACCAGGTCCCGGAGGCTCTGGGAATTGTGTTGGTCTTCGGAAAGCAAACCGATCGTGCGGCTCACGTCGATGTCTTGGACGTTCGTGCGGTCGACGTCGAGCAAGTGAAAACGCATTTGAAGTACGCGATCGGCGATACAGCGGAAATCGGCGTCGACCCAAGCGATCCGTTGCCGTTGGTCGTCGCCACGCAGCCCCAAGTTGCGATGATTCGCTTCAAAACGAAACCCGCGGAAGCGGAGCAAATGCAGAGCAAGCTTGTTGAGCAGCGGTTGCCGCAATCGATCGCGTCGACCAAGTTGGCGATTCTCGGTGATGCTTCGTTGATTGAGACCGCCGAAGATGCATCGAAGCTGTTCGAGAGAACGGTAGTAATGCGCGTCGTCGAGCAATACGATGCGATTGTTTCCAAATCGGAGGATTGTTTGTCCAAGGTCTACGCGTTGGCCAAACTCGAACCGCTCCCCACGATCCATTTGACCAACGAGCAAATTGAAACGGTAGCCAATACCGACTTGAACCGTATCGATTCTGCTGAACTGAACGAGGATTCGTGCCTGTATTTGCTACAACGAGCGCAACAGATTTCAGCAACTCCGGCCGTTCGGCAGTTTGCCAAACGGATCATCGACGCGGAATTGCCGGCCGAAATGCAGATGGCAAAGATGTTGGCTTACCAAACGTTGATCAACGCTGCCAGCGGCAACGCAGAGGCGCTTCGCACGCTTGAAGAAGCCAAGGCGTTTGCCGAAGCCAACAGTTTGCCGAGTGCGAGTTTGCTGTTGAGCGAAGTCGGATTGCGTTTGCAAGCAGGCGATGGCGAAGGTTTTCAGCAAGCGATCGCAACCCTGACGACGCGTCATAGCAACGAGCCCGAAGTGATGGCGCAGTTGCAACAGATGTTGATGTCCTACGGATTGATTCGCCCAGACGGCTCGCCGCGGCAAGCCCCGCCCAACGCGGGCGCTGCACCGGCCGCCGAATCGGGCGGCGGGCTGTGGACCCCCGACAATCCGACTGCGGCACCTTCCGCTCCCTCTCAAGGCGATGGGGGGAGCAAGTTATGGGTTCCCGGCATGGATTAAAAGGGCGATTGCGATGAATGATGCTGTACTCCACTGCGAATCCGAGCCGAGTGATGCGGAATTCATGCGTTTGGCGTTGCAGCTGGCCGAGCAAGGACGCGGGTATGTCGAACCGAATCCAATGGTCGGTTGTGTGATCGTTCGTGGTGGCAAGGTCATCGGCCAGGGTTTTCACGAGCGATTTGGTGAAGCACACGCGGAGGTAAACGCGCTTCGCTCCTGCGGTGATCCATCGGGGGCGACCGTGTATGTCACGTTAGAGCCCTGTTGTCATTTTGGCAAAACGCCACCTTGCACTCATGCGCTGATCGAAGCCGGAGTGCGACGGGTTGTCGTTGCGATGGGGGATCCGTTTGATCAGGTCAATGGCGGCGGACTGACCGATTTGCAACAAGCGGGAATCGAAACCGTGTCCGGGGTGATGGACGCCGAAGCTCGTGAGTTGAACATCGCCTACCTGAAACGAATCCAAACCGGTCGGCCCTGGTGCGTCGCGAAATGGGCGATGACGGTCGATGGACGGATTGCAACCACGATTGGTCAAAGCCAATGGATCACGGGTGACGAATCACGGTGTGACGTCCACCAACTTCGCGGCCGATCCGATGCGATCCTCGTCGGGATGGGGACGGTGCTGGCGGACGACCCCCTGTTGACTGCTCGTCCAGCGGGTCCTCGCACCGCCACCCGAGTCGTGTTTTGCTCACGCAGAGTACCAGACGCGTCGTCAAAATTGATCCAATCCGCCCGAGACATTCCGCTGTTATTGATCGCTTCGGAGTCACTTGGTGACGAGTCTTTGAATCCGCTGGAGCAACTTGGAGCCACCGTATTTCGCTGCGGAACCGCCGACCCCGTGGAAGGGGTCCGCGAAGCGGTCGCTCATCTTGGTTCGTTGGGCATGACCAATGTGATCGTCGAAGGGGGTGGGGAATTGCTGGGCAGCTTTGTGCAGTCTGGCCAAATTGATGAATACCATGTCTACATGGGGGCCAAGGTGTTCGGTGGTCGAACGGCGCCGGGGCCCATCGGTGGTCCCGGGTTCGAGCAACTCACCGACGCCGTTGCCCTGCGGCTGATCCGTACCGCGCAGATCGGCGAGGACGTGAAACTGGTTTATCGGGGTGGCTGCTGAAAACTGGCATTGACAGCCGTTGACAGCAGTTCTTAGGGTCCGCCAGTGGAATCGAGATTGCTGACGAAAGGTGCGAATTTGTTTGCTTTTTTGTCATTTCTGTTCGATTCGTCCAGTCAAAATATCCGAACTAGCTAAAGATGAGCGATTGTTCGGGATCTAGTGGTTCAAGGTAGGCAGGGATGCTCAGAAAACTTGCGAAAAACCGAAGCGTTTGGAAAAACAGTCGACGGGTCCGTCGTTTTCTCGTGACGACTTGCTTGGCAACGACCTGCTTGTCTCTGGGATGCCGGAGCAGCATGCGGCCCTTTAGCATGTTCGCGCGGCGGAGTGAACCGTCGGCCGAAGCGCTAGCGGGTACCGGACCGACGACCACGTACCCGGCACCGCCGAGTGCTTCGGCGAATCCCGAAGCGATCGCTTCGGTTGCTGGCGGCACGGCAACCCCGAAAACGGCGGCGGGAAGTTTACCTACCGACAAGATTGCCGGGCTCGACATTTCACCGGGTTATGCCGCCCCCGCGTCGACCAACCCGTCCGCAGCACAAGCAAACGGATTCGGCGGAGCCCCGTCCTCTGCGGCCCCGTCCTCTGCTGCCCCGTCCTCTGCGGCGTCCTACGCGAGCACCAGCCCGACCGGCGCAACGACGTCAGGTTATCAATTCGGCAAGAAGTCGTTCACGCCGAAAACGACGGAACCGAGCCCGGACGCCACGTCCCCATCGGGGCTGCCTAGCGACAGCTACGCCGGTGCAGGACCTGGTTCAACGAACCGCTTCGCTGGGACCTCCGGTTTCCAAGCTCCACCGATGCAAACGCCTTCGAGCGACCCGCCGGGATTCGGCATGCCAAGCATGTCGGGCTACACCGCTCCCTCGTCGTATACACCTCCTTCGCTTGCCAACACCACGGCGACCGCACCGAGTTCCGGTCTTGGCGGATTCACGTTGCCTGACTCGCCGAGCACCAGCGCGGGCATCGGGGCACCGCCGGCAAGCTCGGCGATCACCTCCTCCATGGCTTCTTCCCTGCCGCCGGCGGCAGCGGTGCCCGAAGCACGAACGGCTGCGGCAGAATCGATCTCGGATGTCACGCCAAGTTACTCGCCACCGAGCATGTCAACCACGCCAAGCAGCGGCAGCGGTTACAGCCCTGGCAGCACCGGGAAAAGTTCGGCTTATCCGGGCACCAGCAGTTCGGGAAGCACCGGTTCGATCTACCGATAAGCAAACGGCGATGCCAAATTGGGCCAATCTCCACGCTCGCGGCGTTGTCGGACTACCAACAGATGTCTTTGGCGTCGAAGATGGGGCCCTCAACGCACGTTCGCTTATAGTCCCATGGCTCGGGGCCCTGTTGGCGAATTTTGGCGACGCAGGAAAAACAGATTCCGATCCCGCACGCCATGGGCGTTTCCATCGAAACATCACAGCTCACCGTGGGACCGGCGTTTTCGCAGACCTCGGCAACCTTTTCCATCATGATTTCAGGGCCACAGGTCGCGACGCGAATCTGCTCGCCAGGCGGCAATTGATTGAGCCGCGCCGCCAACACCTCGGGAACCAATTGCTTGAGGCCCTCCGAACCGTCGTCGGTGCAAAGGGTGACCTGAAACCCGGCCGCGCGAAAATCGTCGACGCCGGCCAGCAGCGATTTTCGCCTCGCGCCATAAATGAGTTCGACGTGCGGAGACCAGCCGCTGGATCGCACCGGATCACCAAAGCTCTGGCGAGCAAGGGCCTCGCGACCAAGCGTTAGCATCGGAGTTTGGCCAATACCGCCGACTGCCATGATCAATCGATCGCACGGTGTGTTGCGGAACCCGTTTCCAAGCGGCCCCCATACCGAGACGGCGGTCCCGAGTGGGGAGGCCGCCAAGGATCGTGTCATGACGCCTTTGCGGAGGTAAACCAAATCGATCCACGTCGGTGTGCCGCTGGGATCGCGAACAACGTCATAAACCGCCAACGCTCGGCCGATCAGTGGCGCGTTTCTACCTGCCAACCGAATCATCACGAATTGACCGGGCAACACCGAACTGGCAATCGTGGGCGCCGCAATCCGCAAACGGTAGGTGTGTTCTCCGACCAGCTCGTTATGTTCGATCGTCGAATGGACCTGGTTCATTCGGTCGGCATAGTGTTTGGCATGCAGTTTCGACATCCGTTGCTATCGTCCTCGCTTCTTCTTCGTGCTTCGTGGTGCTTTGCTTCGTGTCGCCTTGCCGGCTTTCGCGGTTGGCGGCTTCTTGGTGGCCCGCTTCATTGTCGCCCGCTTCTTCGTCGCCCGCTTACGCTCAGACGATTTTGCAGGTGGGCTCGTTTTTGCCGATGGCTCTTCGCCGCCGATCACGACGCCGCCCGTCGATTTGGGTTCATAATCGGGCGACCGATTGATGCGGACCTTGCTTTTCGCGGCGGGGCCTTTCGCAGCGGGGCCCTTCGCAGCAGGCTTGCCGCGGCTCGTCGATCGCGAATCCTTCGTTTTGGGACGTCCGCCGGATTGCGAACGACTGAGTGACTTTTTCGGCCCCCGTTTGGGGCGAGCTGCTTTTGTGGGCTTCGCGTCTGCAGTTTGACGCGACTGTTCCGCAGCATCGTGCAGCTTCTTAATCTCCTGGTGCGTCAAGACGCGATACGATCCAATCGGCATTTCCCCCAACCGAAGAGGCCCGATCGCGATCCGGCGCAGTTGCTGGACTTTGTGGCCGAGCCGGGCGAGGACACGACGGATCTCGCGGTTCTTGCCTTCGCGAAGCGTGATTTCCAGTTCGGTTGCCCGTGGCCGGCTTTTTAAGATCTTCGCTCCTTCGACCTTCACGTAGCCCTCAGCGATGTACATTCCTTTTTCCATCGACCGCATCGCCTCTGCGGTGATCTTGCCCGCGACGGTGACCCGGTAAACTTTGCGAATTTGGTACTTGGGATGTGCCAGTTGTTGGCCAAGGTCGCCATCGTTGGTCAGCAGAATCAGCCCTTCGCTGCTGCGGTCAAGCCGACCGACCGGGAAGACTCGCTCGGTTGGCGGAACCAAATCGATCACGCGAGGCCGGCCTTCGGGGTCGGAGTTCGTCGTCACGACGCCCGTCGGTTTGTTGACGGCGTAATAGACAAGCCGTTGCGGCTTCAGCGGAGTTCCGTCCACATAGATTTTGGCGGTCTTGGGATCGGCCGTCGTGCCAAGCTTGTCGACGATCGAACCGTTGACTTCAACACGCCCCTCGCTAATCAATTCTTCGCACTGCCGCCGGCTGCCGAATCCGGCCGTCGCAAGCAGTCGCTGCAACCGAATGGGTTTGTTTGGCTCAGCGGGTGGTTTCGAGGCGATTTTCTTCTTGGAAGAGCGGCGTGGCATGAGTGTTCTCGGGAATCGATAGTGATCTACCGATAGAACGTACCACAGCACCGATCGCTTGTGATGCGGGGGAGCGCAGGGCGTTTATCGCCCCAACCACGGCATCGCGTCGGGAATCAGCCGATTGCGGACGGGCTCCGGAAGCGGTTCTTGGTAGCTCGGGGGGCGCGAGGCGGCTTCAAAGGGAGCAATGTCGTTTTGGCAGTAGGGGTCGTGAACGATTGCGTTGGCTTGCTGTTGATTCATCGTCCCCGCTGGCGGAAACAGGCCCTGTCCACGGCATCCCGCAAGGGTTGCCAAGAGGGTGGCGGTCAACAGAATGGCCGAGGTGATGGGTAAAGAGTGTCGCATGCTTCCGATTCCATTGGATTGCCACAATTGCAGGGGAAGCCACCTGCCCCGTCGAGGCAGGCCGCGAAAACCCAGTTGTGGAGGGTACAAATTCAATCTGCTTCATGCCAAGGTCGATTTTTTTCCGTACGGGTTGTGCCGTAAGGGGAGGTCGCTTGGATTTTGGCACGCCGATCAGGATGGGACGGACCTTGGGTCCTTCCCAACGATTATCGAACGGACGAGGGCTACCCCCGAGTGGTCCTGGGAATTGCTAGCAAGAAAGCCGCTGGAGTGGTGTGGTCATGCCGCGTAGCGAGACTTTTTCGTGCTTTTGCGGTTCCTTCGCGGCGTTGCAGCACCTTCGTTTCAACATCGCCCGATTACAATCGAGGGACTTCCCCTCACTCGGCATCATTGGCCTCGGCCCAATCGGGTTTTCCGAGGCATTCGCCGAACAACCGGCCTGCGCCATTCCTTTGTTTCCTTACGGGCTTGAAGCAAACGGGGCTGGGATCAATCATGGTCGTCGTTCCAACCGCTTCCTACACACCCGCCTTCAACTGAAAATCAATCAACGTGGACCGACCGGCACTTCCCAAAGACGACCTTTTTGAAAACTCGACGATGACCTTTGGGGAGCACCTCGAAGAGCTTCGTGGCAGTTTGGTCAAGGCAATCATCTGGCTCTGCATTGGGTTGGCGGTCGGTTTGTTGTTTGCCAATCGGGTGGTTCGCTACATTCAAAAACCGCTTCAGGAGGCGATTCAGCAGTTCAATGCCGATCGAGACTTGACCAACCTGGGGTACACCGATCTGGATGCGGAGGAGATCCAACCTCTTCGTGACTTTTTGATGAATAGTGCGTTGATTTGGGAGTTGGTCTACGAATTGCCTGAAGAGTTGCAGGTGCTTGCGCCCAATGCGGTTGAGCCGATCGGGGCGGGTGCCGATACGAGTGAGGGCGATCTCGAGTCACCGCAATTGGTCGTCAAGCCGCACGAAATGAGCGAGTTGATTCGCAGGCTCCCCGATCCGTCGACCTTGAAGCCGAAAATTCAGCTGCGGCAAAGCAAGGCCAGCGTCAATGCGCTCAAGGTCGAAGAGTCGTTTATGATCTGGGTCAAGGCAGGGTTGATTGTCGGTGCGGTACTGGCATCGCCCATGATTCTGTATCACCTTTGGACGTTCGTCGCAGCTGGGTTGCATGCTCATGAACGACGTTACGTTTACTTGTACTTACCGATCAGTGTTGGGTTGTTCATTTCCGGCGTCGTGTTGGCGTTCTTCCTGGTGATGCACTACGTCCTGACCTTCTTGTTGGCCTTCAACGGCAGCATGGATGTCGGCGTGGACATGCGGTTGACGTACTATGTGAACTTTGTGCTGATGCTGCCATTGGGTTTTGGTATTGCCTTCCAATTGCCGTTGGTGATGTTGTTTTTACAGCGGATTGGTTTGTTTGAAACCGAAGCCTACATCAGCAGTTGGAAAGTGGCCGTGTTGGTGATTTTTGTCTTGTCCATGCTGTTGACCCCCGCTGACGTGACCAGCATGGTGGCGTTGGCGGTGCCTTTGATGTTCCTCTATTTCCTCGGCATTTTGATGTGCAAGTTCATTCCACGAGGTCGTGGGTTGGGAAGTGCCGCATACGATCCGGTTTAATCGAGGATTTCGCCCTCTCCTTCCCCCCGGGAGGTCGTGCAGTTTTTAAGTCGTGACGAACACAGTGTTTCGGTATCCAACCACCCCTGCCCGCGCAGCGGGAGGGGTCGAGCGCAGCGAGGGGGAGGGCCGGTATAGAAACCGTGCTGGAATTTCATGTTGTCATCGCAGCCTGTCTTCCCTCTCCCTCGCTTAGGCTCGACCTCTCCCAAAGGGCTCGTTGTACCACATAAGTTATACGCTTGAAAAATTTTTTGCACCTGGCCCAAAAGCGTTCCATGCGTTGGACAGGTCGTAGGATCTCTGGATTCCAACCCAAAGCGTTTGCGTCCCAGGATCGTTCTTTGGTCGATCGATGAAGCCGC